>NZ_JAFLWD010000054.1:0-3185 GCF_017316105.1 Candidatus Enterococcus ikei | reverse complement strand
TTCCGCCTGACCTGAAATGGTTCCAGTTTGGTCTTTGATTGCATTTAATGTCGGTTTCTCTGGTGGGGTGTTATCCTTGACTTGCCGTGTTTCAGAAGTCGTTTTTCCTCTCAACATGCTCGTCACGGTGATTTTTTCATTCCACTTAAAATACTTTCCTTCTGGCAGTGAGTAGCTAAAGTTCCCTTCTGCATCTGCGCGAATCTGGTATTTTTTTGAATCCTCCGCCACTTCTGAGCTTAAGGTTCCCTCTGGAAAGGCACTACTTCCTGAAAATTGAAGAAAGGAATTTGGATAGGTTTCCCCTTTGATGGTATGACTTAGTTCATTTTTCGGATCATTGACCAATTCTGTTGGAATCGCCAAGCTCATTGTAATTTTGTCCAGCAAAGCTTGAGCTTTGGCTAGTTCCTTTGTTAGTTCTGCTTTCGTCGTTTGATTGACGATTGTTTCAATCGATTTTTTTGCGTTATCAATTTTTGTTTGCGTCGCCGAAAGTTTTAATTCTGTGTGTGTACTATCTGTGAATAAAGCTTCAAGTTCTTCGCTTGATTCTGTAATCCCTTGAGTCAGATCTACAACCGATAACTTCCGATAATTGGCACGATTATTCTGCGAAGTTTGAGCCACAGAAAAACTAACTGCCATTTCAGTTGTTGTTGCTTTAACGATTTTTTTAACCTGAATAATATTAGTTGAGCGGATTTCTAGGTTCCTATAAGTTGGAAAAACAGAAACGGGGTTATCTACATCTGTGTTTGATACCCAATCTAATGCGTATTTTGCATCAGCATAATTACCCTGCATTTCTGTAGAAAGTTGATAATAATGTCCTGGAATTGTTGGAAACGTACTCCTTATTTGTATATCCTGAACATTAAATTGAATACCAAATCTCGTTAATTCGACAGACGAAGAATCAACAACGGATTTTACGAGTTCTGTTTCATACTCAATTTCCCCCCCCCCATTCCACTCCTTTAGCGCTTTCCACTGATTAGGAGTAAAAATAGTTTTGAGTAAGAATTTCCACTTACCCTTGTATAGCAAATTATATTTCGAAAGAATTGTTTCATCTGTTATTTCAGGCGGCGTTGTCTCTTCTCTAATTTGACTATTGATTTCTCTCGGATTTTCTTCAGCCTTCATAACTATTTTTGTTCCTACTTTTAAATAAATCAAGAGTGCCAAACAACTTAGTGTCACAGCCACTATCAAGAGAAAATACTTTTTATTTTTCATTTTTCCACGTCCTATTTATCGGTATTTTTAATAACTACCTTATAAAATTTAAAGATGAGAAACGCGAAAACAAGTATTAAGACTAGCATACCTAATCCCATTAGCAAAACATTGCTTTTGGTTCCTGTGCTAGGTAACACACCAGTTAGACCAGACTTGGCTGTTGTATTTCTATTCATTTTTGACGATTCTTCCACTTTACTTGATGTATCTGTATTAGTCCGATTCCCCTCGGATGTGTTTGTCGTACTTTTTGATTCTGATGTATTTGTTGTACTACTTGGTAAAGTTGTACTCGAACTAGAATCACCGCCAACCGATACATCACTATTAAAAGTCAAGCCAATTTCAGTATCATAGTTTATTGCTTCTGCTACTTTAGAAAGCTGAAACAATGATAGTGTTATAAATATCATGCTTAGCAA
Organism: Candidatus Enterococcus ikei; assembly: GCF_017316105.1. NCBI lineage: Bacteria > Bacillati > Bacillota > Bacilli > Lactobacillales > Enterococcaceae > Enterococcus > Candidatus Enterococcus ikei. The sequence continues at coordinate 1,518 of NZ_JAFLWD010000054.1, read as the reverse complement.
AATAAAATATTTTTTTCTCATTCTCATAGTCACTCTCCTTGGTTTTAACCTGTAAACATATAAAATATGGACTCTTACTTCGCTCAGTCCAAGTAGTGCTGGTTTTTTAGTGACCATGTTACACGAATAGCGACTTCCATATCTTATATAATTACAGGTTATGCATTTTGCTTTATGTAAGAATTGATTATTGCAGTAGCAGGTTTTCACTACTACTGCAATAATCAATTACCTTAATCTGTTTAGTTGCCTGTAGGAGGCGTTGTTGGTGTTGTTGATAACGTCCAAGTTATTGTAGATTTATATTCTTCATTAGCATCTTTCTTAGAATCAGCTGGAACGCTAAGTGTAACGTTAGGATTTCTATCGGTATCTGTTAAAGTAGCTGTTGTATCCTTGCTGAATACTGCTGCCCATGAACCCATTCCTTGATCCGCTTTTGCTACAATAAGTGGCTTAGCTTCTGGAGTCAGTGTTACATTTGTATTTAATGTAGCTGGCTTAAAATCTTTTCCGTCAACTGGTTTTACTGGAGATGTAAATTGTGAATGTCCCAATGTTAACGTAGCTTTTAAATCTGCATTTTTATCTACTACAGTTCCTTTGAATGGAGTGGCTGCAACTGTTAATTCCCATCCATCATTCGTTCCTCTATTATCTGTAACTTGCACATAGTGAGGAACATATTTCGATTGTAAAGGCTCTGCCACTTTACCCGTTTCATCTAATAAATTAACTTTCATGTATAGTGGATGATACTCTGCTGCATTACCTGACATTGTAACTGTTCCAAACTTAAAGTTCGGTGCAAAATCAACTCTTAGAGGTCCTTTAGTTCCAACTGAACCTTCCCCAGTCTCTGGTTTAACGCCATTACCATCAGGATCCAGTGGATCGATCGTATTCCCGTCATTATCAGCATCTTGAGGTTCTGATTTGAATTTAACGGTTGCATCAGTTGTAGGCGCTGCAACTTGATCAGCAAAAGCTGGTGACGCTGCTCCTAAAATAAATGTACTGATTAATAACGCAGAAGCGATTGTTGTTTTTTTCATAATAAACTTCCTCTTTCCTTTTTAAATGTTTAAATTACTAGTTTATCCCCTATTGATGTTTCTTTTATGGTGTAACCTCTGGTGAAACTTCTGATTTTTCTGGCGCATCTACTAATGTCCATGTTAATACCGTTTTATACGCTACATTTGCTAATTTTGCAGTATCGCCTGGAATAGTTAATGAAACACTCTTAGCCGCTTGTTCATTAGTATCTCCTAATGAATAGTGCCAAGTTCCCATTCCTTTACCAGCAGCAGCATCAACAACCGTTACAGCGGCAGCACCTGGAATAAGCTTTTGACTAATCCCTAGTGGTGCAAATTCTGATCCTTTTTGTACTGACTTCAGTACAGGATTGTTGAGTGAAAGTTCTGCACCTGTAAGTTCAGTAACTTTATTATCCTTGTCTTTTGCTTGGAATTGCGAATCTTGCTTAAGTTGTAACTGCCAACCTGCATTCGT
>NZ_JAFLWD010000053.1:0-1974 GCF_017316105.1 Candidatus Enterococcus ikei | reverse complement strand
CCATTTCAGGTCAGGCGGAATCGGGAGCCACGGTCACGATGTATGATAAATCGGATGCAACTGTTTTTTTAACAGGAACAGCTGGGACGGATGGTAAATACTCATTGGTTGTACCAGAAGCTAAAAAACCGTTAGTTCCTTATAAAACGTATTATGTTACTGCAACAGATGCCGCAGGGAATGTCAGTGTTGCTTCTGATTCTCAGGTTGTCGCCGATACCACACCGCCAAAAGCTGAAGCGGTGAAACAAGAGTTAACCCTAGGTGATAAACTGCCATCCATCGATAAAATGCTTGCGAATGTTTCAGATAACGCTGGGACGGCTGGTTTAACCATTAAACAAACCAGAACACCAGATGTTTCTAAAACAGGGTACAAAACAGCTGACATCACATTGACTGATAAAGCAGGAAATGCTCTCGTTGTTGTTGTACCAATCATCGTAAAAGATGCTTTGACGGCAATGGATAGTAAAAACTTACTGAAAGCCGATGATTTCTCAGTTTTAGCCATTGATTTACCGGAAACAGCGGCAGAGCAAAAGGCGTTTATTTTAAAACACGGAGCAGTCGAAGCATGGGACTTAGATAAAGGGCAGTTGATCAATGACAAACTTATCTATAGTCAAGGAAGCTTAAAAAAAGAACCTGGGGAGTACTCAATTACGGTAACCATCGGTAATTTGTCACGAGTATTTAAGGTGAAGCTATTAGCTGGAAGTTTGTCATTTGAAAAAAAGGTAGACAACTTAGCGTTTGGAACTCGAACAATTGCATCGAAAGAGCAGTTTGTGCTTTCAGAAAATAAGTTAAGTATTTCTGTAAATGATACTCGATTTAAAGTAAATAAATGGCGTTTATTAGCAAAGGTCGATCATCCACTGAAAACCAAAGACGGGTTGACTTCAGCGAGTAGTTTAGTCTATCGCTCGTACGAATCAGGTAAAGTTGTAGATACAAAACTAACCGAATTAAATACTCCGATGTATGAACCAAGTAAATTAAACAACGGTGTTATTCAAGTGGACTTTACGAAAGAAAAAGACAAAGAAGTGGTGTTGGATGTCCTACCTGGAAGTGTTCGCTCAGGTAAAGAATATTCCACTCAAATAATATGGACACTTGAAAATGGACCATAGTGAGAGAGGAGGAAAAAATGAAAAAGATGAGAAGAACGTTTATGGTGTTAATTTTTATATTGCTAGGTGGGGTCAGTGTTGAAACGACATCTGTTTTGGCTGATAGCAGTATAGGGAATAAATCGGAAGCAGAAATTTTTTACACTGAAAACACGGATGTCACCCCTCCGATAGATCCCGAAAAGCCAGATGAATCAACAGAAATTGTTTCACCAATTCCTGTTCAACCAGGAACATCTGGACCGTTAAGCGTTGATTTTGCTCCTCATGTTATTTTTGGGGAACATGATGGGTCAAAAGAAAATGATATTTATTATGCAAAATTAACAAAGATTAAAAAAAAGGACGACGGTTCAGAACAAGAGGTCCCAAATTTTCTTCAATTGACCGATAATCGAGGGAAAAAAGCTGGATGGCGATTAACAATTAAGCAAAATGGACAACTCAGAAATGGCACACATGTATTAAAAGGTGCGGAGATATCTTTAAATAATATTACGTTATTTTCTCCACACTCTGGACGAGAACCAATTGCTATAGACAGTGTTCGATTAGACCCTGACAGCATGGAGCCAACAGAAGTATCTCGTTCGACTGAAACCACGGGGAAGGGAACTTGGATGATTATGTTTGGTAAAGATAAAGAAGAAAGTAAAAAAAGCATACAAGTCAAAGTTCCTGGGTCGGTCGAAAAAAAGAAAGGTAACTATACAACTTCCTTAACTTGGGAGTTGATTGATACACCTATATAAAAACTCAAAGGAGAAAAAAACATGATATCGAAAAAGAATGCAGTATTCACTACTACAGGGGTCGTAACATTTGCTAGCTTATT
>NZ_JAFLWD010000052.1:0-1701 GCF_017316105.1 Candidatus Enterococcus ikei | reverse complement strand
GCAGATGCAGAAGGGAACTTTAGCTACTCACTGCCAGAAGGAAAGTATTTTAAGTGGAATGAAAAAATCACCGTGACGAGCATGTTAAGAGGGAAAACGACTTCTGAAACACGGCAAGTCAAAGATGTCATCCCACCAGAGAAACCGACATTAAATGCAATCAAAGACCAAACAGGAACCATTTCAGGTCAGGCGGAAGCGGGAGCAACGGTCACGATGTATGATAAATCGGATGCAACTGTGTTTTTAACAGGAACAGCTGGGACGGATGGTCAATATTCATTGGTTGTACCAGAAGCTAAAAAACCGTTAGTTCCTTATAAAACGTATTATGTTACTGCAACAGATGCCGCAGGGAATGTCAGCGTTGCTTCTGATTCTCAGGTTGTCGCCGATACCACACCACCAAAAGCTGAAGCGGTAAAACAAGAGTTAACCCTAGGCGATAAGCTGCCATCCATCGATAAAATGCTTGCGAATGTTTCAGATAATGCTGGAACAGCAGATTTAACTATTAAAATGACGAAAACACCAGATGTTTCTAAAACAGGGTATAAAACGGCTGACATCACATTGACTGATAAAGCAGGAAATGCTCTCGTTGTTGTTGTACCAATCATCGTAAAAGATGCTTTGACATCAATGGATAGTAAAAACCTACTGAAAGCCGATGATTTCTCAGCCTTAGCCATTGATTTACCAGAAACAGCGGCTGAGCAAAAGGCGTTTATTTTAAAACACGGAGCAGTTGAGGCGTGGGACTTAGATAAAGGGCAGTTGATCAATGACAAACTTGTCTATAGTCAAGGAAGCCTAAAAAAAGAACCAGGAGTATATTCGATCACGGTTACGCTTGGAAGTTTGACAAGAGTATTTAAAGTAACACTCCTAGAGGGAAGTTTGTCTTTTGATAAAACGATAGACAAACTCACATTTGGAACCCAAACAATTGCATCGAAAGAACAGTTTGTGCTTTCAGAAAATAAGTTAAGCCTGTCTATAAATGACACTCGATTTAAAATGAATAAATGGCGTTTGTTAGCAAAAATGGATCATCCACTGAAAACCAAAGACGGGTTGACTTCAGCGAGTAGTTTAGTCTATCGCTCGTACGAATCAGGTAAGGTTGTGGATAAAAAACTGACCGAATTAAATACACTGATGTATGAACCAAGTAAATTAAACAACGGTGTTATTCAAGTGGACTTTACGAAAGAGACAGACAAAGAAGTGGTGTTGAATGTCCTGCCTGGGAGTGTTCAGTCAGATAAAGAATATTCCACTCAAATAATATGGACACTTGAAAATGGACCATAGTGAGAGGGAAGGGAATTTGGATGATTATGTTTGGTAAAGATAAAGAAGAAAGTAAAAAAAGCATACAAGTCAAAGTTCCTGGCTCGATCGAAAAAAGAAAGGTAACTATACAACTTCCTTAACTTGGGAGTTGATTGATAGACCTATATAAAAATTCAAAGGAGAAAAAAATATGATATCGAAAAAGAATGCAGTATTCACTACTACAGGGGTAGTAACATTTGCTAGCTTATTACTAGGAACAGCCTCTGCTTTTGCAGAAACAGAGACTGGAGGAAACGAGGTTAAACCGCCAATAACGATCCAATCTCCAGTGCACTCCGAAGCAGAAATTTCATTTGAACAAAATGAGACAGAGGTAACACCTCCTGTTGGGCCAGTTTG
>NZ_JAFLWD010000051.1:0-15031 GCF_017316105.1 Candidatus Enterococcus ikei | reverse complement strand
ATACATTTGAGGACGCTTTTGCGTGCTACCACCTCTATTTAGCATCTATTCACATAGATACCCTCGTCAAGTACGTCGATCAATTATCGATTATACTCTAGCACTATAACGGGTGCATCCGTCGCTGTCTTATGAATTACTCACTCGAAACGCTGCTCAATGGCCATTTTCCAGATTTCGTCTATCGCTTGTTTTCAGCTACCCAAGCTCTCTGTTAGATATCGTTTCATCCGTACTTTCCATCTCATTGCTTTATTTATTTAATTGTTTGAAGAATCAATGCTTCCTTCGCTCGTCTCATACTGTTCACTATTTCATTATGAATATAAAAATAGCCCTCTACCAGCTTATGCTAGTAAAGGGCGAATAATCGCGGTACCACCTTTGTTTTAAAGTAATTCATCATTACTTTTCTCAGACCAAGTCTTATAACTTGTCGCTTTGATAACGGGTGCTTTCCCGAAGCTGCTTACTTATCAACAGCTTATCCTCGTGAGGCCATCTTCAACTCTTATGCGCTTATCTCTTTTCACCAACCGAGACTCTCTTGTAAAGCACGTCCAAATTTACTCTTCTCTTCAACGGACTGTTATTCTTTTGTTGTTACGTTGTATATTACTAGAAAATAAATTCCCTGTCAAACCTTTTTTTAATTTTATTTTAATCAGTGATTTTTAGCGGAACTTATTAGGTATTACTTTAACTTATTATCACCTCGAAAAATTATTGACAAACCTTACCATCTACGGTAATCTGTTATCTGTATTACTAATCTTGCCGCCTTAGCTCAGCTGGTAGAGCACCACCATGGTAAGGTGGGGGTCGACGGTTCGAATCCGTCAGGTGGCTTACTAGATAATAGGCTAGACAGAAGCTGATTTTCATAGAATTGTTTCTGGTTTTACCATTTATTCATGCTTAGTGTTTGAGATAAAAGTGATGTTTACTTTTATCTCAAACACTTTTTTACTTAAGATAGTAATTGGGATTAACTTGCTAGACTTTCTTTTTAAAATTTCCGAAAACAAGTATACTAATATTCAAGGAGGTTAACAATACATGTCTAATCATAAAAATCTAACTCTAACGTTTTATAACAAAGCTGATTTTCAACTTTACTATGAACTAACCAAAGATATTAGAGTCATGCGCTATATCACTGAAAAAGAAGAATCTGAAACTGAAGCTGTTGAAAATTTCAAAAAAATTCTAACCTACAATTCAGAATACAATGATCAAACTGGCTACTACAAAATCTTTGATCAAAAAACATATATCGGTTTTGGAAAATTATCTTGGGATGAAGAAGATAAAATCGAGGTTGGTTACATGATAGCGCCCGAACATTGGGGCAAAGGCTATGCAACTCAAGTTATTGCTGATTTAATGAACTTGATAAAACAGTCAAAAGTATTATCTCGCTCCACCATTTATGCCATTATCGATCCAAATAATGGTGCCTCCAAGCACCTATTAGAAAAATATGATTTTGTTTCCGTTTGGCAAGGAATCGAAGATGGTTTGCCTTCTGAACATTTAGTTTGGCGGCCTTAATTTTTTCTGATTATTTCTTGATTCTCTAAAATAAAAAAGATGAGGTTAAGATGCAACTAATTAAGTCGCATCTCAACCTCATCCATTTATTGGGTCAACTTGATTGGATTATTTTCCTGTAATCGAATCCCAAAGTCCACTGAAAAATCCTTTAATATTCTCCCATAGACCTTTAGACTTTTCTTGAATTTGCTCTTTTGTTTTAGACAAATCTAATTGTCCAACAAAGTCTTCAAAAATATTTTTATCCTTCATATCACTCATTAATGTCGTTAATTCCTTAACTTGATCTGACGTCATCACATCTTTGATTCCTTGACTTTGTAGCGCACTTTCAACAGTTTGCTGAATATCTGCTTGCGTCAAATTTTTACCATCGGCAGTTTTTGCAGCTAATTCTTTTTTCGCTTGTTCTTGTGCTGCATTTAAGGCTTTATCAGAATAGCCATCTTTGTCTTTATTTTCTTCTGTGATTTTAGATAGTACACCCATTTCATCTTGCGCTACGCCTACACGATCTCTATTAATGATCCCGCCAGATTCCTCAACAATTTTATAAACACCTGCTAACGCACCAGATCCATCGATTGGCACAGCTGAAGCAACAGTCAACTTAGCATCTGAAATTCCGGCTGTTAGTGCTGCATTTTGGTATTGTGCTTCTGTGATTTTCGTAATATTTTTAGGTGTTGCGATGTCGACAGAAATTCCTGAACCTTTTTTCTGTGTTTCCATCCGAACAGAGCTATAAACCGCCCATTCTGGTGTAAAGCCACCATCAGGAATAAAACTCATCAAATCTTTTCCTGTCGTTGTATATTGGGGTGTTTCACCTTTAATTCCTAATTCTTTTAAAGTAAAGTCCTTTTGCTCTTGAGTTAGTGCATTTCCTAATGCAACTGCATTGATTTGTAGATTTTGCTCAGAGCTTTGAGTTGTTTCTGTATTACTAGAACTTATTGAAGTACTTGACGCTGTGCTACCTTGCGTTGTTGCTAATGCTGTTTTTCCAGTGTATAAACTAGTAGAGATCAACAGTAATGCCATCGCTACAGTAAGTTTTTTTTGTTTGTTTTTCATAGAAGCCTCCTAAAAGATTTACTAGTTCTCTACTATACAACAATAGTTTTAGTTATTTCTTAAGATGAATCAGGTTTAAGAAATTTTTATTGATTTCTTTTAACACTATCATTCTACCACCTTCTTAAGATTTACATCTTCTAAAAAGCATTAACTTATTTTTTCAAAAAGTATCTCAAACAACTTACTCCGCTCAACAATAGAAAAATCAATAAAATCCCTAAAGCAAATTGTGAGCCAATAATCGTGCTTGCTTCATAAGTTCGACCTTCGACGTTTTGAGCAACTCCAATGATAACAGCAACTAAAGATGTTGCCAGTGCTCCTGAAAACTGTTGTAGTGTATTAAAAACAGCATTAGCATCTCCTTGCAATTTATCTGGCACGGCATTCATTCCAGTGGTCATCATATTGCTATAGGAAATACCGATCCCAATCATATAAAATACATGACAAGCAATCAAACCTGCCACTGGGCTTATGCCTAACATTAACAACAACAATGTCCATCCAATTGTCGTTATTGCTAAACCAATCAAAATCGGCTTTTTCGCACCGACTTTATCGAGTAATTTACCTGACAATGGGGAAAGAACTGCACCAACAATCGCGCCTGGCAACATTGCTAGACCTGAAACAAAAGCACTTTGACCCTTGACGATTTGGATAAAGTTCGGCAATACAAATGATGCACCTAAAAGTAAAAACTGATAGATCAAAAAACTAAATAAAAATAACCGAAAACTTGGATTTTTCAATACCGATAATTGGATCAATGGCTGTGCAGAAGTGACTGACCGTTTGTAAAATAAGATGAACCCACAAATACCAACCAGTAAATATAACCAGCTTAACGGTTTGCCTAACATACTTAAAAAAATCAAAAATCCACTAAACAACAAAACTAAACCTAAAACACTTACCACATCTAACGAACCTGTTTTCTTTATTTTTTGATTCGGAATTGCAAATAGTCCAATTCCTAATGTGACAATTAAGATCGGAATCAAAAATAAAAAGATATAATGCCAAGAAAAACTAGTTGTCAGCAAACCGCCATACGTTGGACCAATGGCTGGTGCAATTGATGTCGTCAACGTTCCAAGTCCCATCATCGTTCCTCTTTTAGCTAAAGGTGCATAGGTCAAAATGATGTGGAACATCAACGGCAAAGCAATCCCCGTTGCCACACCTTGAAAAACTCGTCCGACTAATAAAATCGCAAATGAAGGTGCCACAAAATCAATAACGATTCCTAACAGAAAAATTATATTCGAAAAAACAAACAGATTACGCAAGCTAAAATTTTTATGCAAATACGTTGATAAAGGAACAACAATCGAAATCATCAAGAGATAAATGGTCGTCACCCATTGCACACTTGCAGTCGATACCTGATATTGATCGATCAAAACGGGAAACGTCACGTTCATTGCCGTTTCAATCAGTACTCCTGTGAACGACATCACTCCAGTTGCTAAAACGGCTAATAATAAATGCATTTCTTTCTTTTTTTCCATGAAATCACCTCTTGTTAGTTTACACAAAAAAAGAGACACCTTCTAAATAGAAGTCGCCTCTTTTTCGACATATCTAAAATAAAGACATGCTTCTGTACGATTTTATGTTTTGTATATTAACATTAGTTTTCCTTATAGTCAAGAATTAGCTCACTCTTTTTCTATTCAACGTTAAAAAATTCTAGAATTATGATACAAAATCTACATTTATTCAGTTTTGATTATTTTAGACACGACCTAAAATCGAAGCAAGTTCACCCCTTTTAGTTTTCCACTATTGTTTTTACCTCTTGGATTGTCAGTGGTTTATCTGGCGTCCATTGGGCTTTTCTTTTTTGTTTTCCATCAATATAAAGTGCAATGGTCGGTGTGTATTTAACCTCATACTTTTCCTTAAACCTTGCCCATTCTTTGTCTGATTTTCGCAAAGCTGCCACATTCAAATAAACTAATTTATTTTTTATCTCCTTGTTTTGGTTTAAATAATTTAAAAGTAACAAATCAAACAAATTACAATCAATACAATCTGGTCTTCCTATATATACGAGCACTTCATCTTTTGCTGCTACTTTATTTTCAAAATGCTCAGGTGTGATAGAATCTAATTGGGCAAATATGTCAACTGACTGTTCTAACTCGTTTAATTGCTCTTCCTTCTTTTGACTTGTCAGCATTGCTTGATTGTATTTGTAATATGTAAAAGCCCAACACAAGGATAAAAAAACTATGATTGCTCCCACTATCAGTTTATATTTTTTCATGAGTCACTCTCCATGAACTGTTTGAAATCTTCCAACTCTTTGATCCCATCTTTTTTTTCAGTCATCTTTCCATCAACTATTTTAAAAAAAGTTGGTACTGTCACAATATCATAATGTGTAAGAAAATTTTCATCTACATTTTCTGGTTCACTTAAATCAATGCCTTTTACATTATACTTTTTTAAGTTATTATCTTGAAGTTTTCGAGCAAGCTTTTTACAAGAAATACAGTCTGTCTTATAAAAATAAACAACTGCATCTTCCTTTTTATCCATTATTTGTTTTAAATCTTTCATTGAAATCTCTTCATAAAAAGTTTCTAGCTGACTCAATTTTTGTTTTAAGGTAAATAACAATCCAATCGTACAAGAGATAAACAATAATACAACTATCTTTTTTTTCATCTTTAATAATTGGCAGAACAGCTAAATAATTACTGTTCCGCCACCTTTCTCTTTATATTTAAAAATTAATTACACTCCACGTTAATACTAATACCTGTTTTTGCCCAATTCCAGTTTCCAGTGAATTTTTTCCCTTGATATACGACACACCAAATGGCTAAAGCGGTTCCAATTACAAAAGCTAATCCTAGTAAAACTGCTAAAAAAACTAAAAACCAAGCATCATACTGTACAATTTTTTCATCAACTTTTCTAATCACACTCTCTTTCAACGACAAAACCATACTTGCTGACTGCATTACAACATTATTCATTCTTTTTCCTACTTTCTTTTTATTTTTTTTATCAACACTTTGAAAATGACCTTGCCATCTCCAAAGATTGGTAACAGGTTTATAATGTGAAATCCGTACAAAAAACTCAGACTTCTTAGCAATACATTATTATCAAATAAAGATAAACTATAGAAAATAAAACTAACTACCAAACACGAACCAGGACCAAGGAACGCCACCCATAATTGATTATTGTCAGAAAGTTGACTACTATCAATTTTTAATGAAAATCGAAAACATGTTACTTGAATTTCCATGCATTTAGCTCCCGCTTTTCGTGCCCCTAAGACATGCATATATTCATGCAAGAAAGTCGAAAAAATCACTCCTATAAAAAATAATATAAAACAATTACTTGTGAACTTAATCAACTCTATATCCCAATAATATAGCCCTATTCCTATCATAATTAACGAGTTTACAGTTACAAAAGCTATTAATAAACGAAAATATTTAATCACTATCAATCCAAAGGTCAGTGGCTTTAATTCATCAATTTTAAAAATCATTCGTCAATTTTTTTTTTCGTTCAAGTAAAACTTTGTACGTAACCTGACTAAAATATAAGATTGCAAACAGTGCTAAAATAACTATGATTAAGGGCTGATAATTTTGTGTTAAGCCAAAACTCATTGTTGTTTTTCCAAAAGAATCAGTCACACTTTTAAAAAATAACGTATTGAAAAATATTTTTCTTGTTCCATCATCAGAACTGCTAAATAAAACAATCAAGAAATTCACTGTCATTAAAACAGCCGTGAGTATTATCGAACCCATCAAGCTATTTATTGCTATTTTAATTTTTTCCATGTCTAATATCCTCCTGCAATTTTTTTAATCCGTTTAAACTATAGTAAATTGTTATTATGATTAGCAGTAACATTATCAATCCATTGACGATCGCTGGCCAATTAAAGATCAGCAAAATCACTGCCAAAACAAAGGTTATCGTTATTACGACAACAAAACCTACAAATACACTAAATGGATTTTCCCTTTTTGGCGGAAATAAAATTCCTATTAGTGTAAAAAGCAGAATCGATAAAAATAGAACAAAACAAAACGAAAACATTTCTTTTACATTCTTTTTAAAAAACAGTTCAACTAAAACAAATGGAATACTCACGATACCTAGGAACAGATACTGGCTAAAAATCAAGTTAAAATAGTCACAAAAAACATTGTATTCTTTTTTTGAATAATACCAGCGTATATTTTCTGTTTGAATAAACAAGTAAATTCCAACTATTGTAGGAATTAAGAAAGCTAAACTTGCTTGAATGTTGGTGAATAAAAGTAAATATAAATAGATGGTCAAACTAATCATCATATAAGAGTAATTTTCAAAATTTCGATAAAGACAAAGGAAATACAACTTAAACATATTTACTTTGTTTATTTTTATTTTTAAAGGTAAGTTCTTATTGTCCGTAAAATACTCATTGTTTGGTATGAATAATATGCCAACAGCCAAACAAAAGCTTATCAGTAAAAATACAAGCGACGTAACAAAAAAATTCGTCTGTTTCAGAATAAAACTATACCCTAATAAAACGTTCTCATTTCTTATATTATCTAAATAGTTGATCAGCATATTATCAATAACGATCGGATAACAAACAAAAAATATAGCTACAACACTTAATAAACTAAAAAATTGAATCAATGTTTTAAACTTTTGCAGATGTAAAACAATCACACACCAAGATAATAATGAGAAAATCAACTGCAAGATCAAATATATCGTGATACTTGTAAAAAATACATTTGCAAATATCTTAGCAATGTAGATCCATTGATATTTCATAATAAATGCAATCACAACACCTGAAGAAACAAGCAATATACAAATCATAGATAAAACTAGTTCAAATAATAATAATGCTGTATTTCTTTCTTGATTTTTAACTGGTAACTGAAAGGTCATTTGTAAAAATTGATTTGATTTCATAAATAGAACTTTTAAAAATATAAATATTATTGATGTCCACATCAGTATATTTCCCGTATATACATCTAAAATCAATTCAGCTTCTAGCTTTTGATTGCCAATTTCATTTAAAAAAAGATAGATCCCAATTGTAACTACACTAACAAGAGAGACAATAATAAACAGTAGCAATACACGAAACATTTTTTTCTTTAACAATCCAATATTGGTCACTTTTCTGACAAAGAACAAGTAGAATAATTTGAATAGACTAATAACTTTGGTTAATCTCATCATACAATTGCTCATAATCTATTAGATTTTTAAAAATGGTAACTAATCGTTCATTCTTTTCAAGATATTCTTTTGAGTCATATTTAATTACTCCTTCATTTAGAAGAAGGACTCGACTTTCAATTTCTTCTACTAGTTCTAAATCATGTGTGCATAAAATTGTAGCACCACCGTTTTTTTGATGGTTTTTCAGTAATAATTTACTAACTTCTTTGGCTTCAATATCTATTCCATTGAGCGTTTCATCAATTATTATTAATTTAGGAGCAATTAAAAACGCAGAAATCAATTGAATTTTTTTCTTCATCCCATGAGAATAGTTTTCTATCAATTGATGCACCCTGTTTTCCATAGCATAATAACTAGCGAGTATTTGTACCTTCTCTTGATCAATTTCTTTATCATATAATTCCCCAAGCATCAAAAGATATTCGTATCCTGTTAAAAATTCTGGTAAATAGTCATCACTAGGTAAATAGATTAAATTTACCTTTGTTTGAATGTCTTTGTTGTCATAACCATCAAAACGTATACTTCCACTTTGGAGCTCTAATAAATCGGTTACAAGTTTTATTAATGTTGTTTTCCCACTACCATTCGGACCAGCTATAGATAAAAAATCGTTTAAAGTCATTTCAAAATTAATATCAAAAAGAACTTGTTGATCGCCATAAGTATACGATACATTTTTAACCGAAAAGAAATCATCACTATCGATATCCGTCACGCTTATTCCTCCACTCTTTCACACATTGTAGTTTATTCACTAATTCTATAACCGCATATACCAATTACAGGAACTAAAAAATACTACGGTTAAAAAGTAACATTTATTTTAATATATGTAAAACAAAAACTTTAAAAAACAATATATAACATATATTATAAAAATAAAACACGACCATACCTTTGTTCTTTTTAATTAATAACGATAATTTTTTAATCTTATTATTCCTACATTACGCGAATCGTCCTGATCCTACTCATTGTTTTATAATTTAAATAATAATTTTATAATTTTTAAATATTATTGTTATTTTGCTTAAATTTCCAATGTAAAATAACTCTTATGTCTTTCATAATTCGATCTTTTTTCACAGCAAAAAAGATGCTGGTGTAATTCATCAACATCCGAAATTAACGTTTAAATTTTTTGTTTTACTTATAAAATCAGTTTTAATCTGTTGAATAATAATAGATTAAAATAATCCTTGTAAACGATATTCTACCATGTTTCGTCAGTTTTCCCTTGAAATCTAAATACATAAAATGAGCGGAAAACAAAGATATAACTATTGAAAATAATATAAAGAATACATTTTACATACTTATTCTCCAACACTCAAACCATTTTTAAACTGACACCTCTAAAAAAGTTCAAACTGGTATTAAAAATGCGCTGGATTTACCTTATTCCAACGGGCCGTTAGAATACTTGAATAAGCATATAAAAGTACTAAAAAGAAATAAAGATCACACTACGCAGTCTCTTATAAAATTAGAACGACAGTTAGATCAATATATTTCAAAGAAACACAATTATTTTGTCACAAAAAAGCTTTCGCAATTCAAAATAAATTCTGAATTGCGAAAGCTTTTAATTACTATTTATTTCGTATAATCCTTAACCAAGTCAATAACTTCTTCCATTGTATCGCAGTCATTCAACGCACGATCCGCAAGCTCAGCCATTTTCTTAGTGTCTAGACGTTTCATCAAGCTACGAGTTTGAAGAATAGATGTAGCGCTCATTGAGAACTCATCTAAGCCCATTCCTACCAATAATGGTACAGCCATTTGATCGCCACCCATTTCTCCACACATACCAGTCCATTTACCTTCAGCATGAGATGCGTCAATTACGTTTTTGATCAAACGTAAAATTGATGGGTTATATGGTTGGTACAAGTAAGAAACGCGTTCGTTCATACGGTCTGCTGCCATTGTGTATTGAATCAAGTCATTTGTTCCAATACTGAAGAAATCAACTTCTTTGGCGAATTTATCAGCAATTACAGCCGCTGCAGGAATTTCGATCATGATACCGACTTGAATCGTATCAGAAACTTTTGTTCCTTCAGAAACTAATTTTGCTTTTTCTTCTTCAAAGATTTGTTTAGCTGCTCTGAATTCTTTTAATGTCGCAACCATTGGGAACATAATACGTAAGTTACCATGAACAGACGCACGTAATAATGCACGCATTTGTGTACGGAACATTTCGTCGCCACGTTCAGATAAGCTGATACGTAAAGCACGGTAACCCAAGAATGGGTTCATTTCATGCGGCAATTGAAGATAAGGTAATTCTTTATCTCCACCGATATCCATTGTACGAACCACGACAGGTTTGCCGTTCATGCCTTCAAGTACAGCAGTATAAGCTGTATATTGTTCATCTTCTGTTGGGAAATCTGGAGAATCCATGTAAAGGAATTCTGTACGATATAAACCAACAGCTTCAGCACCGTTGTTGTGTACGCCTTCTAAATCTTTAGGTGTACCAATGTTAGCAGCTAATTCGATGTGTTTACCATCAGCAGTTACTGTTTCAGCATTTTTTAGTTTTTCCCATTCAACTTTAAGGTCAGCATATTCTTTGCCTTTAGCTTCAAAATCAGATTTTTCAGCGTCAGTTGGATGAATGATAACATCGCCATCAATTCCGTTAACCGCTAGAATGTCGCCTTCTTTCACTTTAGCAGTGATTTCTTTTGTTCCTACAATAGCAGGAATTTCAAGGGATCGAGCCATAATAGCTGAATGTGATGTACGTCCGCCAATATCAGTTACGAATGCTTTCACATACGTACGGTCTAATTGAGCAGTATCACTTGGTGTTAAGTCATGGGCAACCACAACTACTTCTTCGTTGATCATTGAAGGATTCGGAAGAGTAACACCTAATAAGTGAGCTAAAATACGTTTAGCAACGTCACGGATATCTGCAGCACGTTCTTGCATGTAGGCATTATCGTCCATTGCTTCGAACATACCGATATACATATCAGTCACTTCTTTTAATGCTGACTCAGCATTAACTTTGTTATCTTGAATGTTTTGTTTGATTTGACCAATCATTTCAGGATCAGACAAAACCATTAAATGAGCATCAAATACTTGAGCTTCTTCTTCACCAAGGCTTTGCGCTGCTTTTTCTCTGATTGCTTGCAACTCAGTCGTAGATTTTGCTAAAGCATCATCTAAACGACTTTCTTCTGCTGATGTATCATCAACAGATTTTTTGTCGAAAGACAAATCAGGTTGAACTAACAGGTAAGCTTTAGCGATAGCAACACCATCACTTGCGGCAATTCCTTTTAGCATTTCAGACATTATTCTGACAATCCTTCTTTTTGCATTGTGTCTACGATTGCTGCTAATGCATCAGCTTCGTCAACACCGTCAACTGAGATAGTTACGTCTGAACCTTGGCCAACGCCTAATGACATAACGCCCATGATTGATTTAAGATTAACAGATTTACCTTTGTATTCTAAGTTAATATCTGAGTTAAATTTACTTGCAGTTTGTACTAATAATGTAGCTGGACGAGCGTGAATCCCTGTTTCTGCTACGATGTGAAATTCTTTCTTTTCCATATGAATCGGTCTCCTTCGTAAGTAAAATAATTTTTTATGTTAGGGTTTTCCTTTCTTAACACGTTTCAAATGAAACTAGAATCTGGATAATACCCTTTCAATTTTTAAGATTACCATTTTTTGTGAGCAGTTACAACACTTTTCATCTATTTTTTATCGAATCAAAAAATCAATTAACTCTCTTCTTTCATATAATGATATATAATTCGTCCATTTAATCCAGCTTCACCGACAATCGACATCCGATCAGGCAAATTTTTCCAAACCTCTCTAAAGGTAGTAAAATCTTTTGGTTCTACGATAAGTTCCGAAATAGCCCCTTCTTGTAAGGCTTTGATTTGTTCTTCAAATGGATTTTCATACATCTATTTATCACAGCTTTCACTTTTATTTTTTACCTGTAGATATTGTATGACAAAAATAGATAATTGTCTAAATTATTCTCATTAATCATATAATAAAAAATTAATAATTTTAAAAAATAAGATTCTTTCAGAATATAAGTAAATTAAATTTATAATATCAAATTTTTTAGCCTACATATTCCCTGTCATTTAGAGTTCAATTGCTTGATTCTTGTTAAAAAGATGCTATAATATTCTCAAAGGTCAAAAATGGTCAGCAGACTATTTGACTTTATTCAAATGACTTTGATACACGATTTGTCTTATTATGAAAGGACGTGTTTTATCCTATGATCTGTCAAAATTGTCAACAAAATCCAGCAACGATCCATTTATATGCAAATGTTAATGGCCAAAGAAAACAATTGGACTATTGCCAAAGTTGCTATCAAAAATTAAAAGCACAAGCAAATGATACTCAACCAACAATGTCTCAACAAGATCCATTTGGTTTTGGAAGTTTAGATGATCTATACCGCTCATTATCTCGTCAAATGCAAGAACAACAAGGGAATCCTAATGGTCAAACACCACCCACTCAATTTGGGGATGGTAACGGCTTTAATGGCGGACAACCACCAAGAGGTAACTCAGGACAAGGCAATGGCTTATTAGGGGAATATGGTATCAATATTACAGAAGCTGCCCGAAATGGTGATATCGATCCAGTCGTGGGACGTGATGAAGAAATCAAACGTGTCATCGAAATCTTAAACCGTCGAACAAAAAACAACCCTGTTTTAATTGGTGAACCTGGTGTGGGTAAAACTGCTGTTGTCGAAGGTCTTGCTCAAAAAATCGTTGATGGAGATGTACCGCAAAAATTATTGGACAAAGAAGTTATTCGTTTAGATGTGGTTTCACTCGTTCAAGGTACAGGAATTCGCGGTCAGTTTGAAGAACGAATGCAAAAATTGATTGAAGAAATCAAACAAGCTGAAAATGTGATTCTCTTCATTGATGAAGTTCATGAAATCGTCGGAGCTGGTTCAGCTGGTGACGGCAATATGGACGCTGGCAATATTTTGAAACCTGCTTTAGCTCGTGGTGAGCTACAAATGGTTGGTGCAACAACTCTGAATGAATACCGTATCATTGAAAAAGATGCTGCTTTAGAGCGTCGGATGCAGCCAGTTCGTGTTGACGAACCCACTGTAGATGAAACAATTGCTATTCTAAACGGCTTGCAAAAACGTTATGAAGATTATCATCATGTAAAATATACGGATGAAGCAATCAAAGCGGCTGCAACTTTATCAAATCGTTACATTCAAGATCGTTTCTTACCAGATAAAGCTATCGATCTGTTAGATGAATCTGGTTCTAAAATGAATTTAACGATCCAAATCGTTGATCCAAAAACAATCGAAAAGAAATTGGTAGATGCTGAACAACAAAAGCAACAAGCTTCTGCAGAAGAAGATTTTGAAAAAGCGGCTTACTACCGTGATCAAATCAATAAACTTCAAGCAATGAAGGAAAAACAAATCAGTGATGAAGAAACACCAGTGATTGATGAAAAAAATATTGAAGCGATCGTAGAACAAAAGACAGGCATCCCTGTCGGTGATTTGAAAGAAAAAGAACAAACACAATTGAAAAACTTAGCTATCGACTTAAAAAATCATGTGGTTGGACAAGACGATGCAGTTGATAAAGTATCAAAAGCCATTCGCCGCAACCGCGTAGGCTTAGGCAAACAAAATCGCCCAATTGGCTCCTTCCTATTTGTAGGACCAACTGGTGTCGGCAAGACCGAATTGGCTAAACAATTAGCCTTCGAATTATTTGGCTCAGAAGATTCAATGATTCGTTTTGATATGAGTGAATACATGGAAAAACACAGTGTATCTAAATTAATCGGTTCACCTCCAGGTTATGTTGGGTACGATGAAGCTGGACAATTAACTGAGAAAGTTCGTCGTAATCCATACAGCTTGATTTTATTAGATGAAATCGAAAAAGCACATCCAGATGTTTTACACATGTTCTTACAAATTCTTGATGACGGTCGTTTAACAGATGCCCAAGGTAGAACAGTCAGCTTTAAAGATACAATCATCATCATGACAAGTAACGCTGGTACTGGCAATGTAGAAGCAAACGTTGGTTTCGGCGCGGCTCGTGAAGGAATCACCAAATCTGTTTTAGGACAATTAAACAATTTCTTTACCCCTGAATTCTTGAACCGTTTTGATGGAATCATTGAATTCAAAGCATTGAGCAAAGAAAACTTGATGAACATTGTTGGCTTGATGTTAGATGAAGTCAATAGCTTACTTGCTCATCAAAAAATCCATATCGATGTACCAACAGAGGTTAAAGAAAAACTAGTTGATTTAGGCTACGATCCTGCAATGGGAGCTCGACCATTACGTCGAACCATTCAAGAACAAATCGAAGATGGGATTGCTGAATATTTCCTAGATCATCCAGAAGAACATCAATTAATTGCTAAGCTAGATGAGGATGGAAAAATTATTGTTACTAGCGAAACAGCTGTAGTCCCTAGTGATACTAGCGAATCAACTTTAGAAGAAGAATAAAAAGTGAAGTCAATCAGGCAAACTGATTGACTTTTTTGTGTTTTCCAAGACAAATTTCTTTTTATTTAAGCTAAAAAAATTTATAATTAAAATGTATAGATTTTATATCAACTTTTAAAGAAGACTATTCCAGCTTTTTGAATCTGTGAATAATCTGTTTTTTATTATCAATGTAAAAAAATAATGAATCAAACCGAGGTGATAAAAATGAAATTAGTCAATGTAACCAACAGCTACAAAGAGTTAGTCAATAAACAACTAGAAAATACCGATGCATACTTTGTCAAAGTTTATTCAGCGGGTAACACGACCGTCGTTTATACAGAAGCTGCTCAACATGCTGAAATAGTGGTTGTAAATAAAAAACGTGCCATTCGTAAAACAGAAATCAATGAAATCCTTGCGTATTTCTTGAAGCGCATTCCAAAAGAAAAATATGACCGCAATCAAATTTCGATCATTGAATTGAAAGATGTCATAGAAATTTCGATTCCAATCCTCTCAGCACTTGTTGAAAATTGAGTAATCGTACCGAAAGAGTTACTTCTGCTCCCACCGTTTATTCGAGTATAGAACCCGAGACAAAATGAGGTGACCCCCA
>NZ_JAFLWD010000050.1:0-23498 GCF_017316105.1 Candidatus Enterococcus ikei | reverse complement strand
TAAGGTTTCTTATTGTTTTTATAATTAGTACATTAAACTTCTAAAAGTTCTTTTTCTTTATCAGCTGTAATAGCATCAATACTTTTCACGCTATCATCAGTTAATTTTTGTGCTTCTTTTTCTAAATTACGTAACTCATCTTCAGTGATATCGTTGCTTTTTTGTTGTTTCTTCAATTCGTCAATTGCATCACGACGGATATTACGAACAGCAATTTTTGCATTTTCAGCTGCTTTTTTTACGTCTTTTGCTAATTCTTTACGACGTTCTTCAGTCAATTGTGGAATCACTAAACGAATCACTGTACCATCATTTGTTGGGCTAATTCCGATATCGCTAGCTTGAATTGCTTT
This sequence comes from Candidatus Enterococcus ikei, assembly GCF_017316105.1. Classification (NCBI taxonomy): domain Bacteria; kingdom Bacillati; phylum Bacillota; class Bacilli; order Lactobacillales; family Enterococcaceae; genus Enterococcus; species Candidatus Enterococcus ikei. The sequence goes on along the minus strand of NZ_JAFLWD010000050.1, from coordinate 23,145 downwards.
TTCGATATCTTCAAGTGAGTTTTTGTCAAATGGTGTAATCATTAAAACACGCGCTTCTGGAATATTGATTCCAGCAAGTTGGTTAACTGGTGTAAGCGCTCCGTAATAATCTACTTGGATTCGATCTAACAGACTCGCATTGGCGCGTCCTGCACGGATTTGACCAAGTTCACGTTGTAAACTTTGTTCTGCTTTGCTCATTTTTTCTTTTGCTGTTGCTAATACAGTTCCACTCATTTTTTATTTCCCCCTTACGGTTGTTCCAATATTTTCACCAAGACATGCACGGCGAATATTGCCTTTTTCATTTAAATTGAACACTACTAATGGAATATCATTATCCATACTTAGTGAGCTTGCTGTTGAATCCATTACTTGCAATCCTTTTGAAATCACATCTAAATGTGTCAATTCTTCAAATTTAACGGCATTTGCATCTAGTTTAGGATCAGCAGAGTATACACCATCGACATTGTTTTTAGCCATTAAAATCACATCTGCATCAATTTCTGCTGCACGCAATGCTGCAGTTGTATCAGTTGAGAAATACGGATTTCCTGTTCCACCTGCAAAGATCACAATACGACCTTTTTCTAGATGACGCTCCGCACGACGACGGATATATGGTTCTGCAATTTGACGCATTTCAATAGATGTTTGAACGCGTGTTGGAACACCTAGATTTTCTAATGTATCTTGTAATGCTAATGCATTCATTACAGTTGCAAGCATTCCCATGTAATCAGCTTGTGCGCGTTCCATACCCATTTGAGCACCGATTTGTCCACGCCAGATATTTCCACCACCGACTACGATGGCCATTTCGATTCCTAATTCATGAACTTCTTTGATTTCTTCTACAATCTCTTTGATTGTTGGAGGCTTAATTCCAAAACCTTCTTCTCCGGCCAAAGCTTCACCACTTAACTTTAATACAACACGTTGATATTTAGGTTTTACCATTTTTTGATTTCCCTCCACCATTTGTCTAAGAACATTTTAACATACTCTAGGCATTCTGCCAGTTTATTTCTTTTCATTTGCCTAAAAAAAGGGAGCGCATCTCAATGCGTTCCCAACTGTTACATAGGTAACAGATTTATTTTTTGATTTGGCTCATTACTTCATCTGCAAAGTTATCTTCACGTTTTTCGATTCCTTCGCCAACTTCAAAGCGGATGAATGATTTAACTGTTGCGCCTTTAGATGCAACATATTTTTCAACAGTCATGTCAGGATCTTTAACGAATGGTTGGTCCACTAATGAAATTTCAGCTTTAAATTTATTTAGACGTCCAACAACCATTTTATCAACGATATTTGCTGGTTTGCCTTCATTTAATGCTTGCTCAGAAAGAATTGCTTTTTCGTGTTCTAATTCTTCTTGAGGAATTTGTGATTCGTTTACATAACGAGGATTGATTGCTGCTACGTGCATTGCAACGTCTTTTGCAACTTCTTCGTCAGTTGTTCCTTCTAATACAGTCAATACAGCAATACGTCCGCCCATGTGCAAATAAGCACCAAATGCAGCATTGTCATCTTTTTCTACTAATTCAAAACGACGGAAGCTGATTTTTTCACCAATAACAGTTGTCGCTTCGATCAATTCAGTTTCTAAAGTACCTTTATCTGTTTTAAGAGCTAAAGCTTCTTCCATGTTTGCTGGTTTGTTTGTAGCAATCTCAGTAGCGATTTTTTTAACTAAATCTTGGAACATTTCGTTTTTAGAAACGAAGTCAGTTTCTGAGTTTACTTCAACGATTGCTGCAAAGTTACCATTTGAAGCAACGTTTGCTAAACCTTCAGCAGCTACACGGTCATTTTTCTTAGCTGCTTTAGCCATACCTTTTTCACGTAGGTAATCAACAGCTGCTTCCATGTTACCTTCTACTTCTACTAATGCTCTTTTTGCATCCATCATACCGACACCAGTCATGTCGCGTAGTTCTTTAACTAATTTTGCTGAAATATCTGCCATTTTTTTGTTCCTCCTAAGTTTTAAAAGCTGAATGAGATCGATTAAACTCGACTAAAAATAGGGAAATATGAATGCGATACTTTTTGGTCGCAGACAGATTTCATCTTTTTTCTGTGAGTCTAGCTCATGAAGCTAGATAATTTTAAAAGCGTAGCAGGCTCATTCTGCCTTGACTGAAAAATAGGAAAACATGAGTGTGGTGCTTTTTGCCACAATCAGGTTTTATCTTTTTTCCGAAAGGCTAGCCTGCGAAGCTAGATAATTTTAAAAGCGTAATGGGCTCGTCCAACTTCGACTGAAAAATAGGGAAATATATTTGTGACGCTTTTTGTCACAGGTATATTTTATCTTTTTTCCGAGAAGCTAGCCCACGAAGCTAGATAATTTTAAAATTCGTTTTAAAAAAGCTATCTCAAAGGAGAATCAGGCTTTTTTCGCCTAGCCTTCGAGACAGCTCCGTCATTTTAAATTATTCTGCTGAACCGTTGCTGCCTTCTACAACATCAACGATTTCTTCGATTGAAGTTGCAGCTTCTGGTGCTTCTTCAACAAAGATTTCTTCTACAGCTTGATCTTCACCTTGGTTTCCTTCGATGAAAGCGTCAGCCATTTTAGCAGTGATCAATTTAACCGCACGAATCGCATCATCATTTGATGGGATTACTACATCGATTTCATCTGGATCACAGTTTGTATCAACCATCGCAACGATTGGAATGTTCAATTTTTGAGCTTCTTGAACAGCAATACGTTCTTTACGAGGATCAACGATATACATTACATCTGGAATTCTAGGCATATCTTGGATTCCGCCTAAGAATTTTTCAAGACGTTCACGTTGTTTGTTTAAACCAACAACTTCTTTTTTAGGAAGAACTTCGAATGTTCCGTCTTCTTCCATTTTATTGATATCTTTCAAACGTTTGATACGTTTTTGGATAGTATCCCAGTTAGTTAATGTTCCACCTAACCAACGGTGGTTTACAAAGTATTGACCTGAACGAATTGCTTCGTCTTTGATCGCTTCTTGTGCTTGTTTTTTAGTTCCTACGAATAATGCAACGCCGCCGTCTTCAGCAACATTTTTCATGTAATCGTAAGCAGCATCTACTAATTTAACTGTTTTTTGTAAGTCAATGATGTAGATTCCGTTTCTTTCTGTGAAGATGTATTTCTTCATTTTTGGGTTCCAGCGACGAGTTTGGTGTCCAAAGTGTACGCCGGCTTCTAGTAATTGTTTCATAGAAATTACTGCCATGGGTTGTTTCCTCCAATTTGGTTTTTATTTGTTCCCTCTCCAGTTCTCATTTTTATAAGAAACTACTGAAAGTAGCACCATCTTATAAATCAAATCTGGATGTGGATTTGGTGTCTTAACACCGTTATCTAGTATAACTTATCCTATTTTAAATTTCAACAAAAATATTTAATTTCGTTGAATCAAGTATCAGATGATGTATTCATTTATTGATTTTAGCTTAAAATAACACAGTCATTCAATGTCTGAGCTTATCTGTAATTGTCTCAATTATTAATACCTATTGTTCAATTGAATACTTTATCCAGTATTTTTAGCTCTAGTAATTTTTGAAATACAATCCAATTTGGTGCTACCTTCAATGATCCCACCCCTAGAACAACGCTTCACTTAATAGGCACTTAATCTTATTTTATTTTTTAAAATATCTTTTTTAAAAGAAACATATTTTTTAATTATACAAATAATACATTAGTATTCCAGCAGCAACAGCAACATTTAAAGATTCCGCCTGCCCTTTTATCGGAATATAAATATTTTTGGTTGTTTTTTTTAACAATTCTACTGAAACGCCTTGTCCTTCGTTTCCCATGATAAGACCAAAATCTTCAGTTTTAGGGATATTATTGTAACTCACAGCTTCCTCATTTAATTCTGTTCCGTAAATAGGGACATTCGCCGTAATAAAGCGATTAACGATTGGCGAAAGCTCTGCTTGGATAATTGGAAGATGATAATTGCTTCCTTGCATTGCCCTTAAAACTTTGGTGCTATACACATCTGCTGTTCCTTCACCTATTACCACACCTGAAAAACCAGCTGCATCCGCAGTCCGAATCATTGTCCCCACGTTTCCCGGGTCTTGAACGTTATCTAAAAGTAACCAACCACCTGAAAATTGCATATTTTTCTCATAGTCAGGCATCCCAACGATTGCGATGACTCCTTGTGGTGTTGGTAATTCTGACAACGATGCCAACACTTCATCAGAGACGTAGATCAATCGTTCATCCGGCTGTTCTGCCAGCCAAGTAGACCATTCTCGTTTCCCACGTTGATTAAACAGAATCCATTTGATTTCTGCATTTGCCTTAGCTGCTTCTTCAATTAAATGAAATCCTTCAATAATATACTGTTGTTGTTCTTCTCTATGCTTCTTTTTACTTAATTTTTTAAATTCTTTGACCATTGTATTTTTGGTTGATAAAATTTCTTTCATATTTACACCTCACTTAGTTATTATACCATGATTTTTTTCGATCAAACAGTCACTACTTTACTTGCCAGATGAACAAAATATCGCTATCATTAATTTAATTAAAAGCGAGGTGGCAACGATGAGAAAAGTTCGTATGAATGTTCAAGGTAGAGTTCAAGGCGTTGGTTTTCGATATATGACAAAAATGGTTGCAGATGAATTGGGCATTAGCGGTACTGTTCGAAATGAAGATGACGGCTCTGTTTCGATTGAATCTATTGGAAATGACGAAGCAATGAAGCAATTTATCCAAAAGGTGAAAGATTCCCCTAGCCCAGCAGGACGTGTGACTTATGTGGATCTTCAAGACGATCCTTTAATAGAAGAATACACTAGCTTTAAAGTTACTAATTGATTGAATCACGAAGAATCTCACTCATACTTGAGGCGGATTCTTCTGAATTTTTATTGAAAAAAAACGCTTTTTCAAGTATAGTTAATCTTGTGCAAATTTTTTAGAAAAGGGAAGAATATAATGAGAAAATTAAATAAGTGGCTACTAGGTTCTGCTCTATTCACTTTGGCGCTTTTTTTATCTGGATGTGTCAAAACAGGATCTGACGGTCAACCGACAGGTGAAGGAATCATCTATAACGTTTTAGTTAAACCAATGAGCAGTGCTATTACATACCTTGTTGATAATTTCGATTGGAATTATGGCTGGGCAATTATTTTTATCACAGTGATTGTTAGAATCATCATTATGCCATTGGGATTAAGTCAATCGAAAAAAAGTATGGTTCAAACAGAAAAAATGCAAGCTATTAAGCCTCAAATCGATGCTGCTCAAGCAAAATTAAAAGAAGCAACCTCTCGTGAAGAGCAAATGCAAGCTCAAGCTGAATTGCAACAAGTCTACAAAGAAAACAATATGAGTATGATGGGCGGTATCGGTTGTCTACCATTGCTGATCCAAATGCCAATTTTCTCTGCCTTGTTCTTTGCTGCTCGTTATACAAAAGGAATTGGTGATGCTAGTTTCTTCGGCGTTAATCTTGGACAACCAAGTATTGTATTTGTCGTTTTAGCTGGTGTAGCTTATTTAATTCAAGGATATATTTCTACTATCGGTATACCAGAAGAGCAAAAGAAAACAATGAAATCAATGTTGATCGTCTCTCCTTTAATGATCGTATTTATGTCAATTAGTTCTCCTGCCGGAGTAACTTTGTACTGGGTCGTTGGAGGTATCTTCACTTGTATTCAAACGTTTATTACAAATATTTTATTAAAACCAAGAATCAAAGCTCAAGTTGCTGAAGAATTAAAACAAAATCCACCGAAACAAGTGGTTACGCCTCGTAAAGATGTAACCCCCGTAGAAGAAAAAACAATACAAAAAAGCAAGTCACAAAACAACGTTTCCAGCAAAGGACGAAATGCAGGAAAACAAAATAGAAATTAAACAGTAAAAAAAGAACCAACGCAATGTGTTAACTGCGATTGGTTCTTTTTTTATTGTTCATTCTCTGAAATACCGTAAACAAATAAATCAACAACTTGATTGATGGACAAAGCTGATTCTCTTTGCTCCGTCTTGATATACGGAGATAATGTATTAAGGAAATGCGTCGTTGCGATTTCAGGCGATAATCCAGTGCGAATCAAAAAATCACTTTCTTCAAAAAGCCTCAACAACGGAGCTTTGTATGATTTATTCCAAAGCATAAATAACTTAAGTTGCGTCTCTTTTGTTAACTTCGTTTGAAAATCATGCATCATTAAGTCAAAATCAAACGGATGCTTTGTCTTTAAACACTCTGCAAATGCTTGTAGTTTACTGATCGTATCAAGCGTGTGGTCATCAACAATAGTCAATAATGCTTCGTTCACATCACTTAATAAATTTTCGATGACTCCAACATAGACCTCTTCTTTATTTTTGAAGTGATGGTACAAATTAGGTTGGGTCACCTCAGCTAACTTGGCAATTTGTCTCGTTGAAGTACTCTGGTATCCATTATCCATAAATAATCGTGTTGCTATTTGAATAATTCTCGCTCTTGTATTTTTCGTATCTTTGTCCATTACATAGCCACCTATAGTAGATTTCTATACCATTTTAACAGAAGCAAACAAAGAAACATATACTATAGAACCTTCTTTTTATTTTTCAATTGAAAATAGAACTCATATACACAAACGATTGCTATAATCACCAAGCAAATAATAACCGTTGTAATGATCATTGGATACTCATTGTTCCAGCCATCTGCCGCTTGATGTTTTAATAAAATACCATAATATGCCCATAAGGTTGCTAAACCATATGCTACATCACGATTACGAATAATCGTAGTACTAATTATAAGCATACCGATAATTAAAATAATGATCGTCCACAAAACTTGATTGTTTTGAAAAAGTCCGATTTGTTTATCAACTAAAAATGCTGTGATATTGGCAATCGTAGCAATTGTGATCCAGCCAAAATAGATACTAAAAGGTAGTCTAATAAAAATATAGTCTGGATTGCTCAATGCTGCTTTCTCTAATAAAAGATTGACATAAATCAATACAGCTAGTAAACCTAACATGATAATTACTGACAAATTAATATGAAGATACTGCCACGCAACTAACCATACACTATTCAGTATAGAAGAAATGATAAACCACGTTCTTAATTTCCCACTCAATTTCTGATCAGACAAAATAGATCGGCTACTGGGCTTTCTCCATTGATAAATAACGAATCCAGCTAATAACAAATAAATTACGGACCAAATCGCAAAAGTTAAACCAGCAGGTGCAAATAAGTTGGGATATGAATCAGATACTTCTTGTGTTGTCATTCCATTCAATGGCAACAAAACAGCTGCTGCATTTGTGCAAAGCATGATAATGTAGATAATTGTTACCGACCATTTCATAATAGTTGACTCACTTTTGTTCATTTTAATTCCTCCTTTTCATAAACCTTTTTTACCAATAAATGGCACAAATTTTGGTGTTTTCTTTGCATACGCGATAAAATCAGAACGGTCTTTATACTTTTTCTCAAGCAACGGAACGCCTGAAACAAATAAAAGTAATAATGTAATCGTAATTGGTCCGATAATCCCCCAGATATTCCTTACCTCATTCAAACTTATAAGAAAAATCCCCCACCAACTAAGAGCTTCACCAAAATAATTTGGATGCCTTGTTATTGACCACAATCCGCTCGTCAAAAGTTTTCCATGATTACGGCTATCCTTTTTAAATTGAGTCAACTCATAATCACCGATCGTTTCAAAACTAAAGCCAATTAGCCAAACGATGATTCCTAATCCATTCCACCAATAAAAAGTGTTTACTGAACTTGTCATGGTAAAAAGAATCGGCATTGAAACAACTAATAAAAGCACACCTTGTAAGACAAACACATTTAAATAAGCTTTTAATTTCGCCAAATGTTTACCCCAGCGTTTTCTCATGTTTACATAACGGTAGTCCTCTGGTTTCCCAATATTTCTTTTAGCTAAATGTAAAAATAGCCGAATTCCCCAAACAGCGACTAATCCTAAGATAATCATACTAACTACTGTTTTGTTCGGCATACTCAAATATCCCGTTACACCAACTATTACAAAACCAAGACCCCAAGCTAAATCAACAATAGAATTGTTATGAAGAGCTTGGGCTAAAAAGAACAACAAAGTGAAGTAAATAAAAACAACACCACTGATTATCCAAATCGTCATACTATCCTCTCACCTTCCTCAAATTCTACAGCTATAGCGACACAACCTTGACCTGCACTCAATGCAACAACAGTGGAGATACCCATAATATAACTGGGTTGAAATCCAAGTTCTGCTACTAACTTATCTCTCCACGCTAAAGCTCGTGTTTGTGAATTGGCATGTATCACTGTGTAGCGTGTTATTTTCTTTTTCTTGTGCATTTTCTTTAATTGACGAATGATTTTCCTTTCATTGCTGCTTAAACTAAATGTAAAATCACTTAATTTCCCTTCTCCGTTCTTCCCTAAACTAACGATCGGTTTCAAATTTATCTTTTTTGCTATTCTACCAGCAAATTGAGGAATTCTTCCTGACACAATCATTGGTTCTAAATCATCGACACTAACCAATATTTTAAGGTGCTTTCGCTTATTTTTTGTTCGTTTGACCACTTCATCCAAAGGTAACCCCGACTGAATCCATTCATTTGCACTCATCACTAGTAATCCTTGTGCTGCAGAGTTTTGTTTAGAGTCTATCACTTCGATCTTAGTTGATGAAGAAGCCATTCGCTTAGCTGCTTCACTTACCGTGTGAAAGGTTCCGCTTAAACTTCCAGACACTGTAATAACTAAAATCGCTTCATATTTTGTTTCTAAAAAAGAAAAAAGATTCTCCACAGTTTTGATTCCCGGCTGAGAGCTAGTCATTACTTCATTTGAGTTCCGATTCATTTCAAACAATTGCTCACTTTGGATCGTTACTTTATCGATATAACTAGCATTGCCGATCAAAATATTCATTGGCAGCACATGAATTTGATTTTCCAATAAATAATCTGCAGGTAAATCAGCTATCGAATCCGTTACTAACGCTATCGGAGCCTTTTTATGTTTACTGACACGATATTGTAATAACATATCATCTGCTTTTTGCTGAATGGGTTGTCCAAGGGTACTTAAATAGCTCAAGACTTGATCTGGTTGATTAGAATGAATATGAATTTTAGCTTTTCCTCGATTGGTGGCGACAATTAGTGAATCACCATATGCTCTTAATTTTTCTTGGATTTCATCTTTTGATTGAGTTACATGATCCAATAAAATTTCTGTACAATATCTATATGTTGGCTCGACTGAATTCGTATGCAGTGATTCAGAAATATCTATTTTTACTGATTCGTTGGAATTTGTGAATGGTTTGGTAACTTCTTCTTCGGTTATAAACGCTTGAGTAAATCCCTCAATAAACGAATAAAACCCTTTTGCTCCAGCATCCACTACTTGATTTTTTTGTAAGATCTTTAATTGCTTTGTTGTGTTCTCTACTGCTTGTTTTGCTTCTATTAGAGCTTTCGGTAAAACTTTTTCTAGACCAGATGAATGGTTGCTTTGATTAAGTGCTTTTGCCCATGCTCGTATAACGGTGATGATTGTTCCTTCTACAGGATTTTCAATTGCTTGGTAAGCTTCGTTGAGTGCGGCGTTCGCACTTTTTACAAAACTATGGACAGAACTGTTCTCCTCCAAACGCAATAGATTATTGTATATCCCGTTAAAATACTGAGCAAAAATAATTCCTGAATTTCCTCTTGCGCCTACTAATGAAGCTTCCGCAATTTTTCCAAAGACATCAATGACTGAGGTTGCTTCATCTCTAGTCTCTTCAATAATGGTTTGCATTAGTGAAGCTAAATTACTTCCTGTATCTCCATCCGAAACGGGGAAAACATTAATTTGATTCAATTCCTGTTTCTCGTTTATTAGCTGAATAGCTCCTTGTTGGACTGCAAATAATAACTTTTTATGATCGATAGTTTGATCATTACGTTTGTCCATAATTCGTTTACCTCCAATTAAAATATTGGGCTACAACATACGTAATTCCACAAGTCGCAGATGTTACAAACGCTCCCCAGAGCAAGTCAATACTTGTCACTAAATACGGCCAACCTTTAATCGTCGCAAGGTTAGTCAGATCATAAGTTCCATAACATAGCAGTCCTAAAAGAGCCCCAGCTAACAAAGCATACATCAAACTATTATTTTCAAGAGCAGGATAAACAACAAAAAATAATAGACCACACAGGTATAAAACATAAAAAAGTGCTGCTGGAAATAATTTTGTTTGCCCTAAAAGTCCACCTAAATATTCTTGATAGATTTTTTTGGCGAGCAACAACAACCAAATAAAATCAAGTGATAGAAAGGAAATTGCAGCAATGCCAAAAAGTTTTATGAAATTATTCATTTTTACCTCCTTATATAATAAAAACATGATTTAGAAAACTTATCGATCGATAAGTTTATCGTATCACGTTAAATTTATATATGAAAATATTTTGCTTAGATCCAATTAATTTTTTAAACTACAAAAAAAACAGATGAGCATCTATTTTCATGATAGATCCTCACCTGTTTTCTATTGTATTATTATTTTACGATCAATAAATCTAGACTAGCTAACGACAATGACATTTTAGCGATTCGGTTGAGTTCATTCAAACGATTTGCCTTAACTTTCTCATCTTCTACCATGACCATTGTTTCATCAAAATACTGTTCGATCAATGGACGTAAATTTACTAAAGCCTGGTAGTTTTCAGACATTGTATTTTCCTTAAATTTGCCTTCGATTTCATTTACTGCTTGATGCAACGCATTTTCAGCATCATTTTCAAATAAAGCTGTATCAACCTTACTTTCTTGATTTAACAATTCTCGTCCCTTTTTAGCTAAGTTGATCACCCGCGTCAATGCTTCCATTGAAGGTCTAAAATCATTATCCAATAGATGTTTTTTTAGAATCGTTGCTGATGAAAATAGTTTAGCTAAATCTTTTTGCTCAGCTGAAATAACTGCATCAATCACATCGTGCCTGACATCTTTTGTTGTTAATAGCTGACGTAAACGAGCTTTCACAAAATCGATTACTTCTTCTTGTCCGCTTGTCAATTGAATCCCATATTTTTGACTGTCTGCATTCACTGCCGCATCAATATCCATTTGTAACTGAGCTAATGGGAACTGCCAGCCTTTGTTTTCAACGATGCGAATCACACCATATGTTTGACGGCGTAATGCATACGGATCATTGGAACCACTGGGGATCATGCCAACTGCAAAGAATGAAAATACACTATCTAATTTATCTGCAATCGCCAAAACGGATCCAATCGCAGAAACAGGTAATTCACCTTCACTTGAAGTCGGTAAATAATGTTCTTTGATTGCTTGTGCTACAGTTGGTTTTTCACCTTGAAGAAGAGCATATTTTTCGCCCATGATTCCTTGTAATTCAGGAAACTCACCAACCATATTTGTTACTAAATCAAACTTGTAAATTTCAGAAGCACGTTTCAAATCTGTCATTTCAGCTTCTGATAATCCAACTTCTTTTCCAATGATCTGTCCAATAATGCCTACACGCTGCATTTTTTCGTAAATCGTACCGATTTTTTCATGGAAAGTTACATTTTTAAGTTTATTGACACATTCTTCTATCGATAATTTTTTATCTTCACTGTAGAAAAATTCCGCATCTTCTAAACGAGCGATCAAGACTTTTTCATTACCTTTGATTACATTTTCAATATGGACACTATCGCCATTTCTTACAGAAATAAAATGGGGTAATAATAATCCTTGATCATTACGGACATCAAAGTAACGTTGATGTTCCTTCATCGAAGTAACTAATACCTCATCCGGAACAGATAAATATTTCTCGTCAAAAGCACCCACAAAAGCCGTTGGATACTCAACTAAATTATTCACTTCTTCTAATAATTTTTCATCTAAATCCAATTTCCAATTATTTTTCCCAGCTAATTGATTCGCTTGATCAACGATCATTGATTTTCTTTCATTAGGATCAACAATAACAAATTGTTCTTTCATTTTTTCTTCGTACTCTTTTGAATGATCAACTGTTACATCATCACCTAAAAAACGATGTCCACGAGAACTTTTTCCTGTTGTTACATCTAATACAGAAAATGGAATCACTTCGTCATCTAATAGAGCAACGATCCAATGAATCGGACGGATATACTCGAAATCATAATCTGCCCAGTGCATTGTAACTGGGAAGGTCAAACTTGTAATTACTTCTTTCAAACCAGTCAATACATCAATGGTTTTTTGACCTTGATTATGTTTAGTTACATAAACATATTCCACACCATTTAATTCTTTAAAGGTAATGGCGTCAGTAGTCACACCTTGTCCTCTAACAAATCCTTCCGCAGCTTTGCTCCAATTTCCTTGATCGTCTTGAGCAATCTTTTTAGCAGGTCCTTTGACTTCTTCTTGTGTATCTTCTTGTTGTTCTGGCAATTGAGTTACACGAACAGCCAAACGGCGAGGTGTTGAAAAGCTTTGAACGGTTTCATAATTTAAATTGTTTTCATCTAAAAATTTGATTACTTTTTGCTCTAATTGTAAACGACTTGGGCTGACAATATGAGCGGGCATTTCTTCTAATCCGATTTCAAGTAATAGATCTTTCGCCATGTTATTTTGCCTCCTTAGTCATTTTATTTTCTTTATTTAATAGTGGGAATCCTAGTTTTTCACGTTCTGCTACAAAAATCTTCGCCACAGCTTTTGCCATATTTCGGATTCGAGCTAAATAGCCAGCACGCTCGGTTGCAGATACTGCACCACGAGCATCCAATAAATTAAATGTATGACTACATTTCAAAATATAATCATAGGCTGGATGCACTAAGCTTTCATCAATACAACGTTTTGCTTCTTTTTCAAATTTATCAAAATTTTCTAATAGCATCTCTTGATTACTGACTTCAAATGAATACTTTGAATGCTCATATTCCGGCTGATTGAAGATTTCTCCATATTTCACACCTTCAGTCCACTCTAAATCATAAACACTTTCTACTTCTTGAATGTAAGAAGCAAGTCGTTCAAGTCCGTAAGTAATTTCTGATGTAACCGGGTGACAAGCGAGTCCACCTACTTGCTGGAAATACGTAAACTGAGTGATTTCCATTCCATCTAGCCATACTTCCCAGCCTAAACCGGCACAACCCATAGAAGGATTTTCCCAGTTATCCTCAACAAAACGAATATCATGAGCTAACGGATCGATTCCTAATAGTTCTAAACTTTCTAAATATAATTCCTGAATATTATCAGGAGAAGGCTTCATAACTACTTGGAATTGATGATGTTGATATAAACGATTTGGATTCTCACCATAACGTCCATCTGCTGGTCTTCTTGAAGGTTCAACATATGCTGCGTTCCAAGGCTCAGGTCCAATTGCTCGTAAAAAGGTATAAGGACTCATCGTTCCAGCCCCTTTTTCAGTATCATAAGCTTGCATCAACATACAACCATTTGATGACCAAAATTTTTGTAACGTTAAAATCATTTCTTGCACAGTAAGTTTCTTTTCCATTGTGATCCTCCTAAATTTAAAAACTGAATAGACGTATTACGCCTTGACTGAAAGCAGAAAAAACATTTAAAATGACGCATTTAGCTACATTAGATTTGTACCTTTTTCAGTAGACTATTTATTGAATTGAATCGAGTTTGGTTAAATCGCTGTAACAACTGGATAAAATTCAATTATTTCATCAGGAACAACAGTAACTTCTACTTTCATAGTCGAACTTAATTCCGTATTGATTTTATAGATTTTTTCGCTAGGATCCGTTTCAAACTCTTCGATTTTGGTGCCGTCAGACTCTTTTACCTGGACGAGCAGTTTAACTAAAGATAAAACGTTTAGCTTATTTTCCGAAAAATCAGTAGGTAAAAATGTTGCATTGAATTGCATGCTTGTACCTCCTTTTGAAGATTAAAAATAGTAATTAAAAAAAACAAAAAATCCCTATGCCTCTGAGAGACATAGGGACGAATAATAATCGCGGTTCCACCCTACTTCCGATATCAACTATCGGCAGCTTCGTTTAATCATACTCAAAAGCGCCTTTCAAAAGTTGCTTGTATCTGGCTCACACTTCCCCAGATTCGCTAAAACAGCAATTCTTTTTACTCTTCTTTTTCAACGTATGTATTTAATTACTTTCTATCATAAGCGTTGATAGATAAGTTGTCAAATCATTTTTCAAAAACTCGTTAAGATATGGTTTTATCATCATCCGTTTTTTGTTCACGCTTCGGTAATTTCAAGGTATCTTCCCAGCTTTTCATCTGATCGATAAACTTTTTGCTCTTTAGATGAATACCGACATACTCATCGTACAGTTCATCAATAGTTTGTCTAATCGCTGTTTTTGTCTCAGCTTTAACGTTGATATCTTGTACCTTGTCATAAGAAACCGTAGAAAAAAGCCGAATGAAATGCATGGCTCTCGGATCAGCATGATAACGATGCTGGTCAAGATGCCAATGACGTTCACAAAGAACACCACTGTATTTTGAAGAGTAATCAAACTTTCCTCGTGTCTCTTGACACGCCACGCAATGTGTCCATTCGGGTGAAATTCCAAAACGACTCAACAATTGAATCTCAAAAATATTCGTGATTATTTCCGCATCTTTATTTTCATTCAATAAACGCAATGCTTGTTGAACAAAATGGTACAAGTTAGGATCATATGTCCGATCCTCGATTGCAGCATCAACTAGATTCAAAATATATGTCGCATAAGCATTTATAAAAATATCTTCTTGAATCATTCGAAACGGATATACTTCTTTGCTTCCATTTAAAAAAGATAACCCATCTTCTCGAAAATCTCCGATAAATACAGCTTCTGTAAAAGGCAAAATAGCAGGGCTGATCGGATTATTTTTACGATGTGCTCCTTTGACAAAAAACATCAATTTACCAAAAGATTCTGTAAAAATCTTGACTAGTTTATCTTTTTCTTTGTAGTCTTTGGTAAATAAAATAATTCCTTTTGTTTCCCCTAAAGTCATGATTTCGCCTCCTGTGTATTCTCATCTATTTTAGCAGATATACAAGTAAAAGAACAATCCTGCAATCATACAGAATTGTTCTTAAATGTCTTATTAATAGTCGTCTTTACGATAACCGAAGTCTTGTAAATGAACTTTTTTATCCCGCCAGTCTTTTTGAACTTTTACCCAAAGTTCTAAGTAAACTTTATCATCTAATAAATGTTCAATATCTTGTCTGGCTTTAGTTCCGATCTGCTTCAGCATCTTACCACCTTTACCGATGATAATTCCTTTTTGGCTATCACGTTCAACAATAATCGTTGCTTGAATACGTATTTTTTCATTTTCATCACGTTTCATCGAGTCAACAACCACTGCAACTGAATGAGGAATTTCATCTCTAGTAAGTAATAGTACTTTTTCACGAACTAATTCAGAAACAATAAAATACTCTGGGTGATCAGTTACTTGATCATCCGGGAAATATTGCGGACCTTCTGGCATTTGATCGACTAAAACATCCATCAAACGATCCACATTATTTCCTTCTGTCGCTGAAATCGGCACAACTTCTGCAAATTCCATCTGACTTGAATAATCTTCAATAATTCCCAAAAGTTGATCTGGGTGAACTGTATCGATTTTATTAATAACTAGGTAAACAGGACTATTCATTGTTTTAAGGCGTTCAATGATAAAATCATCACCTCTACCTCTTTTTTGGTCAGCGCTAATCATGAATAATGTCGCATCGACTTCACGTAAAGCACTATAAGCCGTTTCCACCATAAAATCACCCAAACGATGTTTTGGTTTATGGATTCCAGGTGTATCAATAAAAACAATTTGTGCTTCTGGAACTGTATAAATTCCTTGTATTTTATTTCTAGTCGTTTGTGCTTTGTCACTCATGATCGCAATTTTTTGCCCGACAATTCGATTTAACAACGTAGATTTGCCGACATTCGGCCTTCCTACAATTGCTACAAATCCGGATTTATGTGTTTCTGTCATTATTTTTCTCCTCTATAAAAAACCTTTTAATATTTGCCAAATTTTAGGGACAAACAACAATAGTCCAACAATCACAGCAAAGCCTGTCGTTAATAATACTGCGCCTGCCGCCATGTCTTTGATTTTTTTGCCGATGGGATGAAAATGAAAATCCGTCACCATATCTACAACATTTTCAAAAACCGTATTGATAATTTCTATTACTAATACAAGAAAAATAACTAATAACAGCCACAGCCATTCTGAGATAGCTAACTGGAAAACAAAGCCCATGATTATTGCTATGATCCCCATAAAAACATGTGTCCGCATATTTCGCTCTTCTTTAAATACAGTACGTATTCCTTGAAGAGCAAATTCTAGCGATGTTATAAAATGTTTGTTTTTCTGTGTCCGTTTATCTTTTGAGTCCATAGGCATCTAAAATCTCTTTCTGTAAACCAAACATTTCTTTTTCATCAGCTGGCTCCATATGATCGTAACCATTTAAATGTAAAAAGCCATGTACTGCCAAAAAGCCAAGTTCACGTTCAAAGGAATGACCGTATTCTATCGCTTGCTCTGCCGCTCTTTCAGTTGATATCATAATATCACCTAAGTTTCTAGGGAAAAGCTCTGCCTCATCTTCAAAGATGATCGGCATCTCTTCTTCCCCTTCTTCTTCTAAAGCAAAACTAATGACATCAGTCGGCGCATCTTTTCCTCGGTAATCTCTATTGATTACTTGAATGCCTGAATTATCCATAAAGGATACAGACATTTCAGTGTCTTCAGGTATTTTCAGATAGTCAGCTGCGAATTGCAGTAAATTTTCTACTTCTTCTAAGTTGTCTTTTGATAAACGATTCGTTTCATCAATGAAAGTTATGTCCACTAGTCATCTCTCTTTTCTTGTTCATCTTTCATTCTTTCAGCTTCTGATTTCATTTTTGGATACTTGATTCTTGAATGGAACGTGCTGCATAATCCATTGATAAGCGACTTTTCAACCATTCGAATTTCTTTCATGGTTAAACCGCAGTCATCCAATTGTCCGTCGGAAATCCGATCTTGAATGACATTATGAACAAATGCTTGGATCTTGTCATTAGTTGGATGGTCCATTGCCCGAACGGCTGCTTCACAAGTATCTGCAATACTAACGATTCCGGCTTCTCGTGTTTGAGGTTTAGGTCCTGGATAACGAAAATCTGATTCAGAGATATCTGGATTTCGTTCTTTGGCTTTGACATAGAAAAACTTCATCAATGTCGTTCCATGATGCTGACGACAGATATCGATCACCATCTCAGGCATATGATACTCTTCTAAGATTTTAGCTCCGTCAATAACGTGTCCAAAAATAATTTGTTTACTATCTTCTGGTAATAAGAAGTTATGCGGATTTTCTGCACCCGCAGGTAAGTTTTCAACAAAGAAATTAGCATGTTTGATTTTACCAATATCATGATAATAACAGGCAACTCGCGTCAATAAAGAGCGGCCCCCAATTTCAGCTACTGCATTGGCACTCAAACTTGCAACCATCATGCTGTGATGATACGTACCAGGCGCTTCTTCTAATAATTGTTTCAGTAGCGGATGATTCGGATTGCTTAGCTCATTCAAAATGATTACACTATCATCTGTCACTAGCAGTTCAATGTATGGATGAAGTCCCATTGTAGCTAAGAAAGACAACACCGTTCCTGCCAGTGCACAAATCATCATCGTCCATGATTTCCCATCAAAGAAACTCATTCCTTGATAGATCATTAAAATAAAATCTAAACAAACAGGAAAAATAATGACCCAAAATACGGCTACCAATCCTTGTTCACCAATTCGTGTTCGCTTAACCACTGTAGCAAGTAGACCTGAAAACATATAGCTTACTATGATGATCGTCAACGAGTTAGTTCCAATTGAATTATAAAATATAAACAATGAGAATATCACTTGAAAAACGGCTGCCAACACTCCCGCTCTTCTACTTACAAAATAATTTAAGACAAGCGGTGTAAATGCTGCTGGGAAAAACAATGAAATATACATCATTTGCTCAGTTTGAAAAATTTGGAAAAACTTCATCAATACAACACTTAAGGACATTGCACCTACATAAAATAATACAAAGTGGCGACGTTTGCCCTCTTCTGTTACTTGTTTAGTGAAGAATAAAAGAACAAATACTTGTAACACAATAGCCAAGGCTAAAGCAACCATCGGAAATAGTGATGTGCTTTGATTAGTCATGCCTAAAAGTTCTAGCTTTTCCATCGCTTTACTATCGATTTGAGTTCCTTCACGAACAATAATTTCTCCTTGATAGATCATTGCCGGAGGAATTGCATCCATCGCGTTCTGACGTAATTCTTTTGTTTTCTTATCATTTGCAAAATCATTCGCTACAATCCCTTGATTTACGATATAACGTATTTCTTGTTGCATCGTACTCGTCACATCAAGAAACTGGATTCTTTCAATCGCGTTTTGGCGAATATTATCTAAATCCGCTTCACGAACATGATCTTTCATTTTTTCATCAACGATTTTTAAGCTTTCAGTTTTTACTTGCTGAATCTGATCTTCATCTAATGAAAATATGTTTTGATAAAATACATTCGGAAACTTTTGATAAAAAGCAACCTCATCTTGATCTAGGGACTCAAATTGAGCTTTTAAGCTCGCGACTCTTTCTTCGATCGTCGGTTTTGGGATTGTTTCGTCTTTTTTTGCTTTTGCTTTTTTATCTTGGTACTCTTTATCCGTTTTTTCATTCGCTGTAGTAATCAGCTTGAATAATTTTTCGATTCGTTTATGCTGAACATCTGCTGTATCTTCTTGATATATATATTCTGGAGTAACAGCTTCAGCGGCTAATTTTCTTTTCTGCGCAGTTTCATACGTATTCTCAACGTTTTTATTTGCTCGAATAGTATTTTCAGCAAGTTGTCCTTCTTTTATCTCTACTTTTTTCTGATGAACACTGCCGAACATAATGATAAATAAAAAGCTTGAAAAAACGATTAAAAGTATTGGTATATATGCTTTTCCCAATTTATCACGCAATTTTAATAACGAGTATTTCAACGGAATTTTCACTCCTTTCCGCAAGTGTAGAACTATTTTTGACTTTCATTTTCATAGGCTCGAATAATCTGAGCAACTACCGGATGTCTTACAACATCTCCAGCATCAAAATGAACAAACGCAATCTTATCGATTGATTGTAAGGTTTTTTCCGCATGAATCAATCCACTCACAACACCCTTAGGCAAATCGATTTGACTTGTATCGCCATTGACAATCATTCGTGAGTTAAAACCAAGTCTTGTCAAAAACATTTTCATTTGAGCAACGGTCGTATTTTGTGCTTCATCCAAAATGACAAAAGCATCATCTAATGTTCGACCTCTCATGTATGCTAATGGCGCAATTTCGATCACACCGCGTTCCATTAATCGATTCGTATGATCCATTCCAAACACTTGGTATAAGGCATCGTAAACTGGACGAAGGTACGGATCAACTTTTTCTTTTAAATCACCAGGTAAAAAACCCAAGCTTTCACCCGCTTCAACAGCAGGGCGCGTTAATATAATTTTTTGGACCTCTCCTTTTTTTAATGCTGACACAGCCATAACGACTGCTAAAAACGTCTTACCTGTTCCAGCAGGACCGACCCCGAAAATAATATCACGTTTTCTTACTGCATCTATATATTTTTTTTGACCCCTATTTTTGATCCTAATTGCTCTACCATGGTGATCCTTTAAAATCTCTTCTTCATACATTGCAACAAATGTATCTAATTCCCCGCTCTTCGCCATTTTCAAAGCAGAAACAACATCTGGCGTGCTGATTTTAATCCCACGTTGAATCAAAACTTGCAAAGTTCTTAGAACAGAAGCAACCAATTGTACTTCTGATTCCTCCCCTAACAATTGAATCATTTCTCCTCGTGTGTTGATCGTTACGGTTGTATTTTCTTCTAAATATTTTATATGTTTATCATGGGTTCCTAGAAGCATACTCACATCATCAGAATCATTTAACTTTAATTCCAAAGATATTGACTGATTTTCTGTCAAAAAACGCCCATCTCCTTTATTTTTTCATTCTTTACAATCATACCATATTATTTATTGATTAAAAAGAAGTAGGTCAAGATAAAAAACTTTGCGAAGGATGTATTCGCTATGGTTAGACTATTAGTCTTCGGTCTAATTCAAAGTCTCATGTAAAATCCTGTTTCAACTCTATTCAACACATTATTCTCGAATAAATGGAGTGCGTAGAGTCTCTATTGCGAAATAAGCCGGCATTCACAAAAAATTGAAGAACAATTTCGTGAATGCCGGCTTATCTCTAGAGACTAGAATACGTCTGAATCAGTTTCTTGCTTTATCATCGATCTAGTAAGGTTTCTTAATATCTTCTTAATTCTTTATCTTTATGGCGCGTTTTCAAGGGTAAATTCTAATGTCGCTTGATAGTCACCATTCCGGGTAATCGCTAATTTCGATTGATCTAATTCTAATAACATCCCCGTGTCCGCTGACCAACTCTTTGTTGTTTCATTAGGTAAATCACTGGTACTCTTTAAAATAGGATAATTTTCACTATTTATAATAACCGGCTCACTTGTAGTCGTATCTTTAAAAATTAGAATATCTTTTAATACACGCTTTTGACCATTTTCTTCAAAAGAAAAATCATCTTTAATTCGCATTGAAAGTTGCCAGTCTGATCGAACAGTATTATTTCTTTGATCTTCGACTGTTACTTTCCATTGATTATTTCTTCTAGCAATTATTTGTTTTTTCTTTGATTGTTTCGGTACATTTTCAAATTCTAACAAATTGGGAATAGTGAGAGATAAATTCCCGCTAGGTATATAGTTTACTTTGACTGAGAGTGTTTCAGATAAACTTCCGCTGGAGACTTTGATTTTATAACTCTTTTCCTCAAGTTTAGTACTATCCCAAGCATCTAACAATTCAACGGTATAAATATCTTTTACATCTTTACCATCAATCTGAACATCTTTCACCCATTTTTTTATCTTCTCAGCAGTTGGCTGATTATCACCTAAATAATTAGTTTGATTAATAGCTGTTGCACTTAATACTGAATAAAATGTAGTATTCAGTTTCCCATAAGCAGTGTCATTATCACCTAATCCTGGATACTTCGTGTTAAGCTCAGACTTTGATTTAAATTTCACTTTAAAGGACTTTGATCCGGAGGTACTACTATCATACTCCTCTATAGTCGTATCAAACTTGCTTGAGTCGATGGCTTCTAACTTTGTATCCTCATCATAGACATAAACCTTATTGTCAAATAGCTTAGCTGATGGTGCTACTGTATTTACTGGCTGATTCTCCCAAGTAACATCTTCAGCAACTAATTTATATTTAGGTTTTCTGTAATAATATTTAACTGTTTGAGCAGAGGTTTTAAAAATCCCATCAATTGGAGTCGTCGTAATTTTTGTTCCATCTAAGGTAGCGTAATCTAAAACATAACCATCTGAGTATGATTTTAGTTGGGTAGACCAAGAACGACCTAAACTAGTAGCCGAAATATCAAATGACTCATCTTTTGTCTGATCTTTATAATACTCTACGGTTACTGGTTTGGGTTCTCCAGTGTTCTCAGTACTTAATCCACTACTAGCAATTGGTCCTGTTTCCAACCATAGAGATTTTATTTCTGCCCAACCAACTTTTTCTTTAGGTAATTTTAACCGCAAACTAACAGTAGCTAATCCAGTTGTATCTCCAATCTCCCTTTCAACATAAATATCTTTCCATTTTTGGTTATCTGATATACCCTTTTGGACAGTCCCTCCATTTCCAGAGAAATATTTCCAGTTGTGTATTCGAGCTTCAACTTCTTCAGCATTAGCTCCATTTCCAGGCAAACGATAAGACATACCAAATCTTAAAAATGTCTTCGGTTCTACTGCTACATTTTGCGCGAGTACAACGCCTAGATCACTTTTATTCATTGCATTTTCTGTATTATAATCAAAATATAAAGTTTTGTTATTTTCATCATACTTTGGACTAGTTAATTCCCCTAAATTATCATTATGGGTAGGATTATTGACAGTATATTTTTTTTTTAACACATTTTTAAAATCCCATTCGTTAATATTATTATTCAGCTCTATGGGTATAGCCTCCCATTTTTGCGTGGTATCAGAAGCCTGAGGTGCTGGACCAATAGGACTTGCTCCTGCTGAAAACCCCCAAGGACCAATAAACATATACCATCCTGGAATATTCGTCGTATTATTGCCATAATAAAAGTAAGGGTTATTCAGTAAAATTTTACTAGAGCTCAGATTACTGTACATTCTCGCATTATAATCCAATTTCGTTTCAGAAGTGATAGTCATCACATCAGATATGAACCCATGCAATAGTTCCCCTGTATTAGCTGTCGTCTCCTTGCCTATCCCACTATAAGCTGGTGGTTCAACATAACCTGCTGGCACAGAAACCACTCTAAAACGAAAGGCTAAATTATCCTCTTTTCCACCTTTTTCCTTAATTAGTTTTACTAATGTTTCCGGCAATACAATTTGACCATTCGAATCTGTTTTCATAGTACTTTCGTTATTAAAAGTTGTCCATGTCCCGTTACTCATCTTGCTTTGCAATATAACCCCAACATCTTCCAAAGGTTTTCCATAATTGTCTGTTTCAGTTAACGTTATTGCAATCTCATTTTCTGTTGTATTCCTACTGTCTATGTTTTGATTTTTTTGTTGTTTAGAATCCCTTATGTATTGAGTATTCTTTTCTGAAACAGTTGTCTCCTGATTAACAGATCCTGATGCTGCTATTCTTGTGATTGTCCTATTCAAAATCATACCGAATATTAAAAACATGCCAAACACTACAAAAAACTTAACAAATATTTTTCTTCTCATTTTTTCCTCCAAATAAAAAAATTAACGAAATAATTATAACATTTATTTCATAAAAATACCATTTATTTTTTATTATTATTTAATTCCATCTTCTGAAGATCACATTAGACGACACTTCAACAAGAGAGAGAATAAGAAA
>NZ_JAFLWD010000005.1:0-5293 GCF_017316105.1 Candidatus Enterococcus ikei | reverse complement strand
CCGCCGACCCCCTGCTTGTAAGGCAGGTGCTCTCCCAGCTGAGCTAAACCTCCAAGACAACACTTTAGCGTGGCGACGTCCTACTCTCACAAAGGGAAACCCTTCACTACAATCGGCGCTAAGAAGCTTAACTTCTGTGTTCGGCATGGGAACAGGTGTATCCTTCTCGCTATCGCCACCACACTGGGTGTTGTTGCTATTCAATTGAGTGATTATTCACTCAAAACTGGATTGAAGTAGTAATCAAACATTCCGAAAATACTTTTTTATTTCGTTTCTTTGGTTAAGTCCTCGACCGATTAGTATTGGTCCGCTCCGTACATCACTGCACTTCCACTTCCAACCTATCTACCTGATCATCTCTCAGGGGTCTTACTTTCTTAAAGAAATGGGAAATCTCATCTTGAGGTGGGCTTCACACTTAGATGCTTTCAGCGTTTATCCCTTCCCTACATAGCTACCCAGCAATGCCCTTGGCAGAACAACTGGTACACCAGCGGTAAGTCCATCCCGGTCCTCTCGTACTAAGGACAGCTCCTCTCAAATTTCCAACGCCCGCGACGGATAGGGACCGAACTGTCTCACGACGTTCTGAACCCAGCTCGCGTGCCGCTTTAATGGGCGAACAGCCCAACCCTTGGGACCGACTACAGCCCCAGGATGCGACGAGCCGACATCGAGGTGCCAAACCTCCCCGTCGATGTGGACTCTTGGGGGAGATAAGCCTGTTATCCCCAGGGTAGCTTTTATCCGTTGAGCGATGGCCCTTCCATGCGGAACCACCGGATCACTAAGCCCGACTTTCGTCCCTGCTCGACTTGTAAGTCTCGCAGTCAAGCTCCCTTCTGCCTTTACACTCTGCGAATGATTTCCAACCATTCTGAGGGAACCTTTGGGCGCCTCCGTTACTCTTTAGGAGGCGACCGCCCCAGTCAAACTGCCCACCTGACACTGTCTCCCACCACGATAAGTGGTGCGGGTTAGAGGGTTCATAACACAAGGGTAGTATCCCACCAGCGCCTCCACCGAAACTAGCGTTCCGGGTTCATCGGCTCCTACCTATCCTGTACATGTGGTACAAACACTCAATATCAAGCTACAGTAAAGCTCCATGGGGTCTTTCCGTCCTGTCGCGGGTAACCTGCATCTTCACAGGTACTAAAATTTCACCGAGTCTCTCGTTGAGACAGTGCCCAAATCGTTACGCCTTTCGTGCGGGTCGGAACTTACCCGACAAGGAATTTCGCTACCTTAGGACCGTTATAGTTACGGCCGCCGTTTACTGGGGCTTCAATTCTGAGCTTCGCCGAAGCTAACCCATCCTCTTAACCTTCCAGCACCGGGCAGGCGTCAGCCCCTATACTTCATCTTTCGATTTTGCAGAGACCTGTGTTTTTGATAAACAGTCGCTTGGGCCTATTCACTGCGGCTGACCGAAGTCAGCACCCCTTCTCCCGAAGTTACGGGGTCATTTTGCCGAGTTCCTTAACGAGAGTTCGCTCGCTCACCTTAGGATACTCTCCTCGACTACCTGTGTCGGTTTACGGTACGGGCAGTTGTTTTCTCACTAGAAGCTTTTCTTGACAGTGTGACATCAGGAACTTCGGTACTATTATTTCCCTCCCCATCACAGCTTGTCCGTACAGAGTAAAGCATTTGACTCTACTCAAGACTTACTGCTTGGACATGCACTTCCAGTCGCATGCATTCCTTAGCCTCCTGCGTCCCTCCATTGCTCAAACAAAAACAACTGGTACAGGAATATCAACCTGTTGTCCATCGCCTACGCCTATCGGCCTCGGCTTAGGTCCCGACTAACCCTGGGCGGACGAGCCTTCCCCAGGAAACCTTAGTCATACGGTGGACGGGATTCTCACCCGTCTTTCGCTACTCATACCGGCATTCTCACTTCTAAGCGCTCCACTAGTCCTCACGATCTAGCTTCAACGCCCTTAGAACGCTCTCCTACCATTACACCAGAGGTGTAATCCACAGCTTCGGTAAACTATTTAGCCCCGGTACATTTTCGGCGCAGGGTCACTCGACTAGTGAGCTATTACGCACTCTTTAAATGGTGGCTGCTTCTGAGCCAACATCCTAGTTGTCTGTGCAACCCCACATCCTTTTCCACTTAATAGTTATTTTGGGACCTTAGCTGGTGGTCTGGGCTGTTTCCCTTTCGACTACGGATCTTATCACTCGCAGTCTGACTCCCGGATATAAATGAATGGCATTCGGAGTTTATCTGAATTCGGTAACCCGAGATGGGCCCCTAGTCCAAACAGTGCTCTACCTCCATCATTCTTAATTCCGAGGCTAGCCCTAAAGCTATTTCGGAGAGAACCAGCTATCTCCAAGTTCGTTTGGAATTTCTCCGCTACCCACAGCTCATCCCCGCACTTTTCAACGTACGTGGGTTCGGTCCTCCAGTGCGTTTTACCACACCTTCAACCTGGCCATGGGTAGATCACATGGTTTCGGGTCTACGACTACATACTCATTCGCCCTATTCAGACTCGCTTTCGCTACGGCTCCGGCTCTTCACCTTAACCTCGCATGCAATCGTAACTCGCCGGTTCATTCTACAAAAGGCACGCCATTACCCATTAACGGGCTTTGACTTGTTGTAGGCACACGGTTTCAGGATCTATTTCACTCCCCTTCCGGGGTGCTTTTCACCTTTCCCTCACGGTACTGGTTCACTATCGGTCATTAGGGAGTATTTAGCCTTGCGGGATGGTCCCCGCGGATTCCGACGGAATTTCTCGTGTTCCGCCGTACTCAGGATCCTCCTAGGTGTTGCCAACATTTCGTCTACGGGGCTATTACCCACTTTGGCGAACCTTTCCAGGTTCTTCGACTATCTTGACAGACTACCACAACGGAGTCCTACAACCCCAACAAGCAAGCTTGTTGGTTTGGGCTCTTCCCGTTTCGCTCGCCGCTACTCAGGGAATCGAATTTTCTTTCTCTTCCTGCAGGTACTAAGATGTTTCAGTTCTCTGCGTCTACCTCTAACCAGCTATGTATTCACTGGCAAGTAACATCCTATAAAAGATGTTGGGTTTCCCCATTCGGAAATCTCTGGATCATAGCTCACTTACAGCTCCCCAAAGCATATCGGTGTTAGTCCCGTCCTTCATCGGCTCCTAATGCCAAGGCATCCACCGTGCGCCCTTATTCACTTAACCTTATGACCTTACGGTCAATTGTTTGGTTCGTTTCTCTAGCGATAGAGGCGTCACCAATAAAATAAGCTTCGAACAGTTAATTAACTCTTCAACGCGGTGTTCTCGGTTTGTTTTGATTACTTTTTTACTTCAATATCCAGTTTTCAATGAACAATTCGTTTGAGAGAAACATATAATAAGAAAGAAAACCTAATGATTAACTTCTATTTATAAGAGTAAACCTCTCAAAACTGAACAAAGTGTCGACGAATGTGTAAGTTTCCGTAATATTCCTTAGAAAGGAGGTGATCCAGCCGCACCTTCCGATACGGCTACCTTGTTACGACTTCACCCCAATCATCTATCCCACCTTAGGCGGCTGGCTCCACAAGGGTTACCTCACCGACTTCGGGTGTTACAAACTTTCGTGGTGTGACGGGCGGTGTGTACAAGGCCCGGGAACGTATTCACCGCGGCGTGCTGATCCGCGATTACTAGCGATTCCGGCTTCATGTAGGCGAGTTGCAGCCTACAATCCGAACTGAGAGAAGCTTTAAGAGATTTGCATGACCTCGCGGCCTAGCGACTCGTTGTACTTCCCATTGTAGCACGTGTGTAGCCCAGGTCATAAGGGGCATGATGATTTGACGTCATCCCCACCTTCCTCCGGTTTGTCACCGGCAGTCTCGCTAGAGTGCCCAACTGAATGATGGCAACTAACAATAAGGGTTGCGCTCGTTGCGGGACTTAACCCAACATCTCACGACACGAGCTGACGACAACCATGCACCACCTGTCACTTTGTCCCCGAAGGGAAAGCTCGATCTCTCGAGTGGTCAAAGGATGTCAAGACCTGGTAAGGTTCTTCGCGTTGCTTCGAATTAAACCACATGCTCCACCGCTTGTGCGGGCCCCCGTCAATTCCTTTGAGTTTCAACCTTGCGGTCGTACTCCCCAGGCGGAGTGCTTAATGCGTTAGCTGCAGCACTGAAGGGCGGAAACCCTCCAACACTTAGCACTCATCGTTTACGGCGTGGACTACCAGGGTATCTAATCCTGTTTGCTCCCCACGCTTTCGAGCCTCAGCGTCAGTTACAGACCAGAGAGTCGCCTTCGCCACTGGTGTTCCTCCATATATCTACGCATTTCACCGCTACACATGGAATTCCACTCTCCTCTTCTGCACTCAAGTCTCCCAGTTTCCAATGACCCTCCCCGGTTGAGCCGGGGGCTTTCACATCAGACTTAAGAAACCGCCTGCGCTCGCTTTACGCCCAATAAATCCGGACAACGCTTGCCACCTACGTATTACCGCGGCTGCTGGCACGTAGTTAGCCGTGGCTTTCTGGTTAGATACCGTCAAGGTAAGAGCAGTTACTCTCCTACTTGTTCTTCTCTAACAACAGAGTTTTACGATCCGAAAACCTTCTTCACTCACGCGGCGTTGCTCGGTCAGACTTTCGTCCATTGCCGAAGATTCCCTACTGCTGCCTCCCGTAGGAGTCTGGGCCGTGTCTCAGTCCCAGTGTGGCCGATCACCCTCTCAGGTCGGCTATGCATCATGGCCTTGGTGAGCCGTTACCTCACCAACTAGCTAATGCACCGCGGGTCCATCCATCAGTGACACCCGAAAGCGTCTTTCAAATCAACACCATGCGGTGTCGACTATTATGCGGTATTAGCACCTGTTTCCAAGTGTTATCCCCCTCTGATGGGTAGGTTACCCACGTGTTACTCACCCGTCCGCCACTCCTCTTTTCAAATGAGTGCAAGCACTCGGTAGAAAAGAAGCGTTCGACTTGCATGTATTAGGCACGCCGCCAGCGTTCGTCCTGAGCCAGGATCAAACTCTCATAATAAAAGTTGAACACAATCTTGCGATTGTTAAGCTCATTTGTTTGCTAGCATATTGCTTCGCTTTTGTTAAAAATTGTTGTTTGTTTTTACCGTTGTAAAAACAACCTACACATTTGGTTCGTCTTACTTTGTTCAGTTTTCAAAGGTCTACTGTGTTACCTCGCAGCAACTTTTATATCATATCAAATCTTCGATTTGATGTCAACACTTTTTTTCAAAAGTTTTAAAAGTTTTTTTCTGCTCGGCGTTGTCGTTTCTTTCGTGAC
>NZ_JAFLWD010000049.1:0-21262 GCF_017316105.1 Candidatus Enterococcus ikei | reverse complement strand
TTTTCAAAGGTCTACCGTGTCACCTCGCAGCAACTTTTATATAATATCAAATCTCCGATTTGATGTCAACACTTTTTTTCAAAAGTTTTAAAAGTTTTTTTCTGCTCGGCGTTGTCGTTTCTTTCGTGACAACTTCTTTAGTTTATCAGGTCGTTTGTTATTTGTCAACAACTTTCTTCCTGATTTCTCAAGTTTTTTTCAAACTTGAAATGTTATTTAATTTCTCGCTTCGTTGTCGTTTCTTTTGCGACAACTTCACTAGTTTATCAGGTTAATTATTGTTTGTCAACAACAATTTTTCTGATTCCCAAAGTTTTTTTTCAAACTTGGAATGTTATATTATCTGTATCGTTTGGCGTGTTTCATCAGTGCCTTGCGACAAGATATAATATACCAAGTTTCCGGCTTCCGGTCAACTAAAATTTGCACTTTTTTTAAACTTTTTTTCGTTACCGATTGTTTTATTACTTTTGTTCTTTATTGTTCGTTTTTAACTTAAAAAAGGGTGATTTTCGATCTATTTCTTAATTTTTAGTAACATATTCTAAATTTCCCGTAACTTCTCTTTGTTTTTGTCAATTTTTCCATTTATTTGTTAGAATGAAGGAGAAGAATTCTACTATATATATGGAGGAAATGAACGATATGAAAATTTTAGTTGCTGATGATGATAAAGAAATTGTAGAACTGTTGAGTATTTATATTCACAATGAAGGTTACGAAGTAGTTAAAGCTTATGATGGAAAAGAGGCTTTATCTAAGATTCGAACCATTTCAGATATTGATTTGCTTATTCTAGATATCATGATGCCCATCATGGACGGTATGCAAGTCGTTAAAGAATTACGAAAGGAATCCCAAATTCCAATTATTATGCTGACTGCTAAAACAACTGATATGGATAAAATCAAAGGGCTGGTGGCTGGAGCAGATGATTATGTTACAAAACCATTCAATCCTTTAGAAGTCATGGCTCGGGTTAAATCAATTTTGAGACGTAGTCAGATGCAGCTTAAAGCGGACGAACCGGATGTGCTAGAGATTGGATCGTTGATCATCAATAAAGATTCTCACGAAGTAAAAACAGTTGATGGAAAAGAAATACAATTAACCGCCTTGGAATTCGGTATCTTATACCTATTAGCTAGCCATCCGAATCGTGTTTTTAGTGCCGATGAAATTTTTGAACGTGTCTGGCAGCAAGAAAGTATCGTTTCTGCGAAAACAGTTATGGTTCATGTCAGTCATTTGAGAGATAAAATCGAAGAAGCAACTGGTGGAGAAAAAGTCATTCAAACAGTTTGGGGAGTTGGATATAAGATCGATGCTCGTTAGACAAAAGAAAATCGAAAAGCAAAAACGAATTACCTTAACATCCAAAGAAATCAGTGAATTACTTGCTGAAGGAATCGTTACAATTATCCTGTTGCTTCTATTAAATGTTTCAATTACAGTTCTTCTTAGTGGCAGCGAAACATTAAAGGGAGTCATCTGGGCAACTAAAGGTGCTTTCGCCCAAGAACTAAATACAGATTTATTTTGGAGTTTGAGTAAATTTGTTATACCTATATTTTTTATAGTTGATGTGGGCGTACTGTATTGGCGATTGATCCGTCGTTACCGCCAAATGCAATTACGTCACATTATCAGTGAGCTGCATTATATTGCAGATGGTAATTACGACCACCGTATTCCTTTTGAATTAAGTGGGGATCTAGCAAAAGTCGTGACTAGTATCAATGGTTTAGTTGATAGTACTGTTGCGGCTATCGAAGATGAACGTAAGATTGAAAAATCAAAAGATGAACTGATCACAAACGTCAGTCATGACATTCGAACACCTCTAACTTCTATTATAGGTTATTTAGGCTTGATTGAAGATCGTCAGTTTCATAATGAAGAAGATTTACTGAAATATACCCATACAGCATACGTAAAAGCAAAACAGATGAAGTTACTTGTTGATGACCTTTTTGAGTATACAAAAGTTCGTCAACCTTCCGTTCCTATCAATTTAATCAGTTTTGATATGGCGCAACTGATCGAACAACTTGCTGCTGATTTTGAGCTTGAAGCGGATAAAAATGGCATGACAATTCAAGTCAACGCAAATCCTGCCTCAATCAAAATGGATGGAGATACTGAAAAATTAGTTCGAGTCTTCGATAATCTACTATCAAATGCATTAAAATACGGTAAAGGTGGAAAAAATATCGTCATTGATGTAGAAAAAGTTGGAACAGAAGCTGTAATTGCTGTGAGAAACGATGGTCCACCAATTCCTAAAAAATCTTTAGATCAATTATTCGATCGTTTTTATCGCGTTGAAGAGTCCCGCTCACAAGAAACTGGCGGAACAGGTCTTGGTCTCGCTATCGCACAAAGTATTATAGCCTTGCATGGCGGTTATATCTATGCAACTTCTGATAATCATTGGACGTCTTTTATTATTCACTTGCCTTTGAAGAGAAATTAATTTACTAAGGTTGACATCCAAACAAAAGTTTTGTATCCTAATGACAAGCAAAGAGAAAAAGTATTTATAGTGCTGAATCAAAGAGAGTTTGCGGTGGTGAGAGCAAATATTCTACTATAAAGAAGTCCGTCTCTATTACATGCGTTTGACGAGATAAGTCAAACCGGCAGCAGCCGTTATCTGCTATACAAGGGCAGCATTTAGCTGAACTTGGGTGGTACCGCGAAATTCAAGTCATTTCGTCCCAAGAATATTTTTCTGGGGATGGAGTGGCTTTTTATTTTGCTATTTTTCTGTCAAGGCTGAATAAGCCTGCTACGCTTTTAAAATAAGGAGGAGTAATTATGTTAGATGTAAAAATGATTCGTCAAAATTTTGATGAAGTACAAGCAAAATTGAAAACCCGCGGTGTAAAAGAAGAGGTATTAGTAGAGTTTTTAGGCTTAGACGAAAGCCGACGCAACCTATTAGTAAAATCTGAAGAACTGAAAAAGTATCGTAACGATGTTTCAGCTGAAATTGCACAATTAAAACGGAATAAAGAAGATGCTACAGCTAAGATTGCTGAAATGAAAGAAGTTGGCGGTAATATCAAAGCTTTAGATACTGAAATCGAAGAGATCGATGCTAAACTTCAAGAAATTTCTACAACACTGCCTAATCTTCCACATGAGTCAGTACCTGTAGGCGCAGATGAAGATGATAACGTTGAAGTGCGTCGCTGGAGTGAGCCTAGAAGTTTTGCCTTTGAACCAAAACCACACTGGGATGTAGCAGAAAATCTAGATATTCTTGATTTTGAACGCGGAGCAAAGGTTTCTGGAAGTCGTTTTGTTTACTATAAAGGACTGGGTGCTAGATTAGAACGCGCTTTATACAACTTTATGCTTGATATGCATGTTTATGATCATGGCTATACAGAAATGATGACACCATACATCGTAAATAGTAATTCTATGTTTGGTACAGGACAATTCCCTAAATTTAAAGAGGATGTTTTCCAATTAGAAGGAACTGATATGACATTGATTCCGACAGCTGAAGTTCCTTTGACAAACTATTATAATAACGAAATTTTAGATGGCAAAGATTTACCTATCTATTTTACAGCGCTTAGTCCTTCTTTCCGTTCTGAAGCTGGAAGCGCAGGTCGCGATACACGAGGATT
This sequence comes from Candidatus Enterococcus ikei, assembly GCF_017316105.1. Taxonomy (NCBI): domain Bacteria; kingdom Bacillati; phylum Bacillota; class Bacilli; order Lactobacillales; family Enterococcaceae; genus Enterococcus; species Candidatus Enterococcus ikei. The sequence continues at coordinate 17,618 of NZ_JAFLWD010000049.1, read as the reverse complement.
GATTCGTCTGCACCAATTCAATAAAGTAGAAATGGTGAAATTCAGTGATGCAGAACATTCTTATGAAGAATTAGAAAAAATGACTGCGAACGCTGAAGATATTTTACAAAAGCTGAACCTTCCTTATCGTGTCATGTCACTCGCTACAGGAGACATGGGTTTCTCTGCTGCGAAAACATATGACTTAGAAGTCTGGATCCCAGCACAAAATGCCTATCGTGAAATCAGCTCTTGTTCAAACTGTGAAGATTTCCAAGCTCGTCGTGCAATGATTCGCTACCGTGACCAAAATGATAAAGTTCAATATGCACATACTTTAAATGGTTCTGGTTTAGCTGTTGGACGGACTGTAGCTGCCATTTTGGAGAACTATCAAAATGAAGATGGCTCAGTAACGATCCCAGAAGTTTTAGTTCCTTATATGGGTAATTTGAAATTAATTAAATAAATAGAAAGAATCGCTAATTTAGCTCAATGTCTGTTGAAAGTACAATTCAAGCATGATACATTTAAACCACTGAAAACAGTCAAAATTATAAATTAGAGGGATCAAACGATATGGACAGAAAAAATCGCCCACGGGTAACACGAAACAGCCGGCATGAAAAGAAGAAGCAGATCTTTTCAAAAAAAATAGCTATTGCATCAGTTATTGCCATCTCTTTTATTTTAATCTGCGGAGGTGTTTATGCAACATATGCCATGCAGCATAAACCCAAAGAAGCAAGTAACGTTGAAGAGGACAATCCTTATGAGCAAAAAGAAGCAGCATTGTTAAATAAAATTCGAGAATCACAAAAACAAAAAGAATTTGAGAGCACGGAACAAGAAAAAACAGATGGCAATACCCAGACACTAATTTATGTGCCAGCCCCATCTGATTCTATCCCTCAATTACCAACAATAAAAACTGAATTAACAGCTTTAATAGAGGCTGCTCAAAAGAATAGTTCAAAAAATACTAAAACTAAGATTGTCGGCTATGTAAAAGTGCACAAAATCAATGAACAAGTAATCAGTTATCAGCCTACTATCGAAACTTATACCTGGGCTCAAGAAAAAGAAGAATGGTCTGAGAAAACTGAATCAGGTAAAAATACAGCATTCGTCAACCAGAAAACCAAACAACCATTAACATTGCAAGATATTTTCATGAGTGAAGCAAATATCTTAGCTGTTCAGCAAGTTATTCAACAGAAAATCCTTACTGAAAGCCCTGATGGCAATGCTATCATTGATGGTATTCTAAATATGCCAAATATTACTTTAGATGGAACTGCTTTTACGTATTGTTCCGACAAAATCAGTTTAGGATTACCAGAAAATCCGACTGGCAAAACAGAAATCACGCTATCTTATAAAGACATAGCCGGCTACGTAAACCCAGAGTTCGTTGATCCAAATTCTATCAAAGATGCTTTACCTGCACCGTTAGATCCTAATAAGAAATATATCTCTCTAACGTTTGATGATGGACCGAATCCGGAAACAACACCTAGACTTTTAGATATTCTCAAAGAAAAAGGCGTCAAAGCTACATTCTTTATGCTAGGACAAAATGTCGTAAAACACGAATCCCTAGTAAAACGAGTAGCCGATGAAGGTCATGAAGTGGCTAGTCATTCCTATTCACATCCTCAATTGACTGGCGTCGATGCACAAAGAGTAAAGGATGAAGTTCAAAAAACAGATAAAGCTATTTATCGCGCTATCAGCAAATTACCCACTGATTTCAGACCTCCTTATGGGGCTGTAAATCCTGAGGTAGCTAGAATGATCGGTAAACCAATTATTCAATGGTCTGTGGATTCTCAAGATTGGCAAAGTCATAACGCTGAGGCAATCATTAAACGCATAGATGAAACAGCCTACAATGACACCATCGTCTTAATGCACGATATCCATCCAGAAACTGTGGATGCTGTATCAACGGTGATCGATCGCTTACGTGGGGAAGGTTATGAAATTATACCTTCGAAAGACTTATTAGGGAAAAAAGCTAAACCTTTACACATGTATTATGGTTCTAAAGATGAACGTCCTATACAATAAACACAAAAACCTCCTAGGTGTCATACCTAGGAGGTTTTTGTATTTATTGTTCTACAGAATAATTAGGTGCTTCTTTTGTAATTTGCACATCATGAGGATGAGATTCTTTCAATCCATTACCACTCATTTGAATAAATTGTGCTTCTTCACGCAATTGTTTTAAAGTTGCTGCACCAACATATCCCATACCTGATTTTAAACCGCCAATCATTTGGAAAACAATGTCTGATACGCTACCTTTGTATGCAACACGACCTTCAATTCCTTCTGGAACTAATTTATTAGCTTCATTGACACCACCTTGGAAGTAACGATCGCTTGATCCTTTTTCCATTGCGCCTAATGAACCCATACCGCGATACGTTTTGAAGCGACGACCTTGATAAATTTCAAATTCGCCAGGTGACTCATCTGTTCCTGCTAACATACTGCCTAGCATAACAGCGTGTCCACCAGCTGCCAACGCTTTGACGATATCTCCAGAATACTTGATTCCGCCATCTGCAATAATCGCTTTTCCGTATTTACGTGCAACAGAAGCAGCGTCGTAAATCGCTGTTAATTGAGGAACACCCACGCCTGCAACAACACGTGTTGTACAAATAGAACCAGGTCCAATTCCAACTTTAACTACATCAACACCTACGTCATAAAGAGCTTTAGCACCTTCAGCCGTTGCAATATTTCCAGCAATAAGAGTTGCTTCTGGGAATGTATCACGAATTTCTTTGATTTTACGAATCACACCTGCACTATGGCCATGAGCTGTATCGATAATAATCGCATCTACTCCAGCATCTAATAAAGCTTCTGCACGTTCAAATGTATCACTAGTCACACCAACTGCCGCTGCTGCTAGTAAGCGACCATGCTCATCTTTTGCCGCATTAGGAAATTCGATTACTTTTTCAATATCTTTGATTGTGATCAGACCGCTTAATCGATTGTTTTCATCAACGATCGGTAATTTTTCGATTTTATGTTTTTGGAGAATCTTTTCAGCGTCTTTTAGAGAAGTACCAACTGGGGCTGTAACTAAATCCTCTTTCGTCATTACTTCATCGATCTTCATTTGATAGTCTGTTACAAAACGCATGTCACGGTTCGTGATGATCCCAACTAATTTACGATTTTCCATCGTTTCTACGATCGGCACACCACTGATACGATATTTACTCATCAGATTTTCTGCATCTGCAACTAAATTCGTTGGTGTTAAGAAAAACGGATCGATGATTACGCCACTCTCAGAACGTTTTACTTTGCGAACCTCATCTGCTTGTTGAGCAATACTCATATTTTTATGAATAACACCTAAGCCGCCTTGACGAGCCATTGAAATTGCCATCTTACTATCTGTGACAGTATCCATACTCGCACTGATTAGAGGAATATTCAATTTAATATTTTTTGCCAATTGTACACTCATATCCACTTCATTTGGCAGCACGTGACTTTCTGCAGGAATCAATAAAACATCATCAAATGTAAGACCTTTTTTTGCGAATTTTGTTTCCCAGTTTGACATTTTCCAGACCACTCCTCTATTTAATTTTATATAAGAAAATAACAGATAATAAAAGGTAAGTCAACCGCATTTCTCTGTTTACAGAGATTTTCTTTTGGTTTGTCTAAACATGAGCTTTTTCTCATTTTTTTGTTATCAAATTGAAACCGTAACTACGGTTTTTTCTTTGTTTTCGTCCAAGTTGAAGGTTCAGGTACAACTTTATAGATCACGCAAATTAAAAGAGTAGAAACTGATAAACCCAATGAAATTTTTTGCGCCCAAGTACTTTGATAAGAAACCGATACACGACCTTTTCCAGACAGCTCAATATCTACTAACCCATTTTGTTTATTTAGTGATGCTGGAATTATTTTTTCTTCTCCACTGCCTACTATTTTAGCCTGATAGCCGTAATAATAGATGAACGGAATTGTTACCGTCGTTTTTTGCGTATCTTTTGTATGATAATCAAAAACCACTGAATCAAAGCTCATTTTGACTTTCGTCGCTTCTACTTCATCAGCATCATAAACTACTTTACGTTTTTTATTCTTTTTAATAGTAGAATAGTCAACTTCTTTTGGTAAATACTCATGCCCAGCACCAATATAGTAACTGTTCGTTTGGTCATATTCGTGATGTGATAAGACCCTTTTTCCTTCCGTATCAATACTTTCCTTTTCATATAATCCAACGCCCAGTAAAAGAACGATCGCTAGAATAACCTGACTGCTTGGAAACTTTTTAAATAATCCTAAATCATCATTTGCGACAAGGTAAGCTACCAACATGGTCACGAGTGATAAGAAGCGCCAAGGAAACTGAATGGTATTCAATGGTGTTTGGTCAAATAGATGCCAAGGAAAAAGATTAGTCGTCATAAACATGAATAATAAAGCAAGAATGATTAGTTCACGATTAGGTGTATCTCGCTTAAACAGCATTCCCGTATAAACAACTAAACCACCTAGTAAAATAACCCCTATATTCGCTGAAGATGCATGAAATACACTATTTTTGAAACTATTAGCAAGTAACTCACTCAAAGAGTAACTCCTATCTGAAATCAGTGTCAAAGGGTTCGATGTCACTTGGAACGTAACATGACTCATCTGTTCAAAAACAGGCACCAAATAAAAGGCCAACAGCAAAATGGTCACTCCAGCAGCTTTCAATATTCCAATAATTATCTCTTTCTTTAAAAACCGCTTTAAATTTAAAAGAATATACATCCCTATAAAAATACTAACGATTTCTAACGAAATAAAATGAGCTAACCCAATACCTGTCATAGCAAAAGTCAACAACGGCCATTTCTTTTCTTGCCCATTTTTTAACAAATACACACTTGCCAAAACTAACGGGAAAAAACCCATCGCCAATAATTCCCCAATTGCTTCTCGATTAAAAAAATCTTGCAAACGATAAATAGAAAGTGTGTATAATAATGAAAATAAATAACTTTTTACTTTAGATAATTCCATATATCTACCAGATACATACGTCAAAATAAAGGTACTTAAATTGATTCCAATGGCAAAAACAATAAAACTAGTTGCTAAAGAAAAGCCCGCTGCCCGTAAAATTGCAGGAAAATACAAATAAAAATCTGGATAAAACAAACTAGATGCATACCCATATCCTCCGATAAAAAAGTAACTTACTTTTGGCAGAAGTATCCCTTCTTTTAATGACAAAGCCAAACCTTCGATCCGATTTTGATGAAAATGATAGTCATCACCGATCATAATATGATTATTTTGAAGATAAATAATATATAAAGATAAAACACTTAATATAAAAAAACTCAAAAAAATCAATAATCGACTATGTTGACTGATCCACGATTTCATTGATCCACCTCTTTATTTATGAAAATTAGTTGAAAATTTCATTACTACTAACCATGGTAGCTTGTTAAGCCTTTTCTTTCAAACATGAACCCTTCAAATGTGAACTGTACTAGGTAATTTTTCAAAAAAAAAGAATCTTAAACAAAATTAAAGATAATTTTGTTTAAGATTCTTCTTTTATTAAATAATACTTATTAACGCGCCAAGCTACTGCGCATGTTATATTTTTTCTTTAATAAGTAACGGGTACCTAAAGCAATTCCACCAATAATAATCACAATTACTGGGTCTAAAACTGGATTGATAACTGCTGGTAACATTGCTGAACCAGTAAATACAACAAGCCATAGCAACATTGCACCAACTAAGATCAAGCCTGTTTTAAACCAACCTGGACGTTTAGATTTATCGACACCTGGGCGATCATACTGATACACATATTTATACATAAGATAAAATACATATCCACCAGCCATTGATGCTAACACCAAGGTTAATAATCCTAACGGCTGTGACTTCCCTTTAGACCACATCATCATAACTGAGAACATAATCGTCATTACACCGAATAACAACAACGTATTATCCAGCCACATCAAGATCGGTGTTGATTCTGGAAGTTCTTCTGGTTTGTTTAAGATAGACTCCGTACGTTCAGCCACTGTTCCGAAAAGTTGACGTGCAGTTTTTCCGCTTTTTTGACCTTCTACTAAATGGGGTAGAATTTCATGTAACGCTAATGTCTGCGCTTCTTCTGAAAGATTAGCAGCAACCAATGACTTTTTTAAGTCAAAAATGTATTGTTCATTTCTCTTTGTCAATTTTTGTTCAAGTTCACGATTCTCTGAAACGATATCTCGAAGTGCTTCTGATTCCATTTTTTGCGTCCTCCTCGCCCGTGACAACGGGGCAGTCTTTACCTAAAAAGTATTCTAACACATTTTTTAGGGAGAAAAACAGTTTTTAGCGAATTTTTTCCTATACATTGAAACGGAAAAGCATAACATCGCCATCTTGAACAATATATTCTTTTCCTTCTAAACGAACTTTTCCTGCTTCTTTAGCAGCTTGCATGTTGCCATACATATTCAAATCATCAAAGGAAACCGTCTCAGCTCTAATAAATCCACGCTCAAAATCAGTATGGATGATCCCTGCTGCTTGAGGCGCTTTGATCCCTTTACGGAAAGTCCACGCACGAACTTCTTGCTCACCAGCAGTAAAGTAAGTAGCTAAGCCTAAAAGATCATATGCTGCACGAATCAATTGATCTAAACCAGATTCTTCGATGCCTAGCGCTTCTAAAAACTCAGCTTTATCTTCATCATCTAATTCAGCGATCTCTTCTTCTGCACGTGCACAAACAACGATAACTTCTGCTTGTTCATTTGCAGCAAAATCACGAACTTTTTGAACATAAGGATTATTATCTGAATCAGATACTTCATCTTCTGACACGTTTGCTACATACAAAATAGGTTTTGCTGTTAATAAGAAAAGACTTTTAACAATCTTTTGCTCATCTTCAGTAAATTCGATTGTTCGAGCAGACAAGCCTTCTTCTAGAACAGGTTTAAGCTTATCTAAAACAGCAAGTTCAGCTACTGCATCTTTATCTTTCGTCTTAGCGATCTTTGCTACACGTGCATAACGTTTTGTAATAGAGTCTAAATCGGCTAATACTAATTCCAAGTTGATTGTATCAATATCCGCTAATGGGTCTACACGACCTTCAACGTGAGTTATATTATCATCATCAAAACAACGCACCACATGACAAATAGCATCTACTTGGCGAATATGACTTAAAAATTGATTTCCTAAGCCTTCACCTTTGCTTGCACCTTTTACGATTCCAGCGATATCTGTAAACTCAAAAGTAGTTGGTACTGTTTTTTTAGGTTTCACTAACTCTGTTAAACGCAGCAAGCGCTCATCCGGTACTTCAACCATCCCAACATTGGGATCAATTGTTGCAAATGGATAATTTGCTGCTTCTGCTCCTGCTTTTGTAATTGCGTTAAAAAGGGTAGATTTCCCTACGTTAGGTAAACCTACGATTCCAGCTGTTAATGCCATCGATTATTCACTATCCTTTATCTGTTTTTTTTCCAAAATTTTCTTCATCTTCTTTTCAAAATCACGGCGTGACATCATAACGATATGACCGCAGTTCGTACATTTTATTTTAATATCAGCACCCATTCGGATAATTTCCCAACGATTTGCCTGACAAGCATGGGGCTTTTTCATTTCTACAATATCACCAAGATCATACATTCCAGACATATCCCTTCTAACTAATAAATAGTCATCAATATTTATAAAATCAGACATAAACATACAAAGATACAATACCATTTTTTGGGCAATCAAGCAAAACTATTTTATTGTTCCATTTATGTTTTGTCTATTTAATAATACAATACAATAAATTAATATTATTATTTACAAAAAAATAAAAATTGATCCGTCTAAATAGGATTGTAATTATTATATTTATATTGGATAATAAGAAATATATCATTGGATGAACGTAGTCTCAATCCACCCATTCATACTGATATGTAAAGGAGTTTTACTATGAGAAAGTTTGACTTACTAGAAAAATTGGAAATTTACCAAATCGAGTTATTAATTTATATGAGCGATGTTGGCGGAATTGCAACAAAAAAAGAGCTTTTGGATCATTTAGATATAGGGGATTATTTTCTATCAAAGTTAATTGAAGGCTTAATGACCTCTGCTAAAAAATCGAATGGTAGCTTCTCCATTGAAGTAAATAGACATACTGTCAGATTTCAAACAAAACCTGACTACTCTATTCATACACTTTACAATGAACTGATTGCTCACGCTCCAAAGTATAAAATTTTAGAGGAATTATTGCTTTGTGGTGCCGTTGATTCCTCTCGTTTATGCGAAAAAATAGGTATCAGTCACTCAACTTATTTTAGGAAAATCAATGAACTAAATACATTTTTAAATGAATTTGACCTATCTATCCAAAATGGTTACCTACTGGGTTCTGAATTACAAATTCGTTTTTTTTATACGTCTTTTTGTATGGTAATAGACCCTAAACGACACTTGAAAGTTCCTAATGTCGATCCCAGAATTTATGAAACTGTTACTAACATTCAGACGATTTTAGGTGGTTCTACTTCGATTAATTCTAGAAAAAAGTTAATTACCTATCTGAGCCTTTTAAAAAGAAGAAATGCCCAAAAAAACATACCCGATTACAGCGACCAAGCTCCGTTTTTTCACAACCAAACTGATATCAACAGTCAAAAAAGATTTATTCGCGCATTAAAAAATACGCACCTATTTAAAAAAATTAATAAGGTTCTTGGATCATTTTTAGTTTATTACTCTTTTAAAATGATTCCTAACGAAACTATCTTATTACTGCTGTTCATGCTTGGTGAAGAAATTATTCCTGTTAATTCTCATTATTTAAGTGAACTTGATTTAATCGAATGCCAAAGTAATCTTTTCGTTCGAACTTTAAATGAAGAATTTTCAAATTTTATGAAAGCATGTCACCCGAATACATATTTAAACGAAATACATAGGGCAACGTTCCATCATTATCTAAATTCTGTTGGCTATCATCACTTACTATTCAAAGGACATATTGATTACTATTGGGAGCCAACCTACATAGCGTGGGAAAAAAACAAACATGCTGAAATGATATATACATTTATTGATTTTTTTAAACAAAAGTACCCACTGCTTTTTGTAGATGTAACTCATGATTCTATTTTGATTACAAGATATACCCACGCAATAAACTTTTATAAAGACTGTATCCGAGCTAAGCTTTCTATTGGCATCTTTATTGAAGGTGATCAGTTATGCAAACAAAAATATACGAATTGGTGGATCCAACATATCGAATTAACCACTTTTGCACAAGCAGAACCAGTAGCTTTTAATAAACTATATGATCTCGTCATCAGCAATGTTGACTGTTCCAATTTAAAAAAACGCGGAAAATATTTTTTCTTTATAGCAAATTATAATGAAAAAACTGATATCAATGATATTGATCAATTGCTGCACACTATTTACTCGTCCAGCATTACTAAAACATAAATATGTGTTTTATCTTTTCATACCCTATTAGAATATGAACTAGCACCAATACCATCTCTCCTTATTAAATAAATTCAAGCTTTTCTACCAGTTGACGCTCTTCTGTGAAAAATGAATTTGTATAACAATCCAGTGTCATTTTTGTCGATGAATGTCCTAAAAGAGAACTGATCGTTGCAATATTCCCACCTGCTTCTAAACAACGGGTAGCAAATGTATGTCTTAAGGAGTGGAAAGAAAATTTTTCTAAACCAATTTTTTTACGAATTATTTGAAAACGATAGGCAATCGTTCTCGGTTCAAGAGCTTTATGTTTATTTGAAATAACGTAGTCACTCGTGGATACTTTTTGAAGTTCCAATAATTTTTTCTTTAGAGATTTAGTAATCGGGATTTTTCGTTGTGAGTTACTGCTTTTAGGTGTAACTTCAACAATCTCCGTTTTTCTTCCCGATTTATCTTCTGTCTGAATTCTCAGCACTGTTCTGTTAACGCCAAGTGTATTATTTTCAAAGTCTATATCATCCCATTTTAATCCGCAAATTTCTCCAATTCGCAGACCTGTTTGTAAAGCAAGCATGATAGAAAAAAATTTCTGATTCGTATTGATTTCTTTGACTAACTTGGCTTGGTCTTTAATCGACAAGGCTTGAACCGTTTTCCTTGTTGTTTTTGGAAGCTCTAATCCCATACAAGGATTTTCTGTCAATAAATGTAAGTTGACCGCTTTACTCAGACAGTTTTTCAATACTGAAACTATCGATCGTATCGAACTTGCTTTGAGCGTTTTATCCATATTTTTTAGTAATTCATCAATATCTTTTTGTTTTAGTTTTTGTAATTTGATTGAGCCAATTTTTGATAATACATGAACATTCATTTTGTTTTTGTAACTAGCATATGTACTACCTTTTACCTTAGGACGAACAAATGTCTCCAACCAATAATTTGTCCAATCCAACATTTGTCCTTCATAAGGTAGAAGGTTCTTGCTTTTACTTGTCTGATTTTCATATTTCATTAAAATAAGTTGATGTTTTACCTCTGAGTATTTATACCCATAGATATACCCATAATGAATTTTCCCATTTTCATGTCTGCCTTTTATGTATCGGCCTTCCCAACGACCATCTTTTCTTTTATAAATATTTTCTCCTCTTCTTGCCATAACTAAGATCCTTTCCAAAAGTTAATTTTATTAATTCTAGAAAATGAAATTATTACAAAATTAAAATATTTTTTTGTTTTATATATCCTAAAAAGTACTTATTTAATTAGTGTATTTAATCCCTTTTCAATAACTCCTAACCAACCATTAAAATCCAACATACATTAAGTTCTGTTTACTTAACTAAGTATGCATTAATTCTTTTTTTACTTAGTTTCAAAAATTACAGAAAAAAAGAAAATTTTTGGAAGTGTATCCTCATATTTTTTTGTTATGCAAATAACATTAATATAATATTCTAATGAAAAAGAATGGGGTGTATACATCTGAAACTACTCTAGTTTCTTGTATTCCCCATAGCTTCCTTGACTATACTTCATTTACTAAAATCATATTATTGTTTATTTTTAAAGAATTACTTAGAAAATCTTTTAAGGCTCCGTAGCCTTCTAGTTTAATCAACAAATCCTGTGAACAATACACCCAGTAATTTAAAATTGTAGGGCCTGCAGCAATCTTTTCTACAGTCTCCATAAACTGACCTAACTCTTTAATCAGTTCTCTACAGCTCAATTTACCAGCAATAATAATTTCTTCTTTACCTTCCAACTCCAACAACATCCATAAATAATCTATAAATTCTACTTTTGCTTTTAGCAATAAAAATTGTTTTTTTGGAATCATTCGTTTTTTACTTAACTCTTCACTCTCTGTAAAACACTTCAAAACCGCCAATTCAAATTTGGATACAGGTCCTTTAAAGGTACTTGTTTTTGTCGTATTTCTTTTAAGTACAGGTTTTTGTGCTAGCCTAATTGGCATTCCATTCTTTATTTTTAAACCTTTTGATACTTGTTTTGATTGTTTCAATGTAAGTTTAGGAACTGGACTATTTTTTTTTACAACATCAGCTGTTTCTTCAATTGGTTTTGTTTCCATTATTGTATATTCTTTATTTTCAGAATGTTTTTGGATATCTTTCATTTTATATTCAGCTTGGGTCATTTGCTCTTGAATTGTTTGACTGACCTTTGTTAGCTCATTTTTAAGTAACTCTCCCGATCCTAAAACAATTGATTCATTTTTGATTAGTCTGTCTTCTAACCCTTCCATCTTTTTCGTTAGCTGACTACATTTTTCTAATATTCCATCAATTTCTGCTTCTTTTCTTTTAAATTCTGCTTCTTGCTCTTGCTTAACAATATTGTCGTATGATTCAATCAGTTCTTTAACATACTCTTTTATAGTTCGGAGAAGCCTTACTTGTTCTTGCTCAAAAAAACCTATCGTAAAAGTTAACACGATATATGCTGGTGACGTAAAAACATTGATTTTGTTAATGAGCAACTCATCGTTTTTTTCAGTCCATGTTTCTTGTATTTTTTGAGCAATCTGTTCAAGCTCCCTTAGTGATCGAACATCTTTTTTAAATATCAATTTACAAGATAAATACGCTTCGTGTGGTGTAGCTATATGTCTATTGAAAAGTTCTACTCCCAAAAGTCTCGGATTAACTTTTTGATGTAGAATGTATTTTTTTATGATTTTTCTCCCTTGTTTTTGGGGATTGTGTTCAGTTTCGTTCATGTCCTCCAACTCCTAAAATCGCTGTACTATACACCTATTTTTTATGATTTAAAAATATTAATCGATAACTTTCCTTTTTAGATGATCGATCCTGTTATTCAGAACAGCCACAAAATGCTTTACACATTTTTTTGAATCTAACTTTTATCGAGTTCTTTTAGCATTGTATTTGAAAATAATTGCTCACTTATCTTCTTGAACGTCTTGGACTAGAAGGTCGTTTTTTTTTGATGGTATCGTTTTTTTCTCTTTTAGGTTTTCTGATTTTAGGAGAATTCCTATTATTTCGTTCACGTTTTTTCTTCCTATACTCCATCGCTTCTTCAAACTGTTTCTCCTTGCGTTTTCTCAAAATTAGTAAGATTAGCAAAAGTATCAATAAGAATACAAAAGTGACAACAAAAATAATCGTATAAAACAGTAATCTTTCTCTGTCTGATCCTATTTTAGAAGCTTTTTTTTCTTTCTCTTCAGAAGTCTGAGAAATTTCAAATTCTTTCGTCCATTTCCACTCTTGATTGGTCGCTTTAGACTTAGCAGTTACATGCGCTTGGTATTCTCCCGCCTGAAGCTCTTGTTTTTCTTCCGCAATAACAAGTGAAAAACTAGAATTCGGAGCCATTCTATAACCCGTTACTTTAGTTTGATGAAGTACTTTATCTGAATTTTTTTTATATATTCTTGCTGTATATTCAATATCTTCTAAATTTACAGCTTGTTTATTTTGAATAATTGCTTTTATACCTTTTTCTTTCGTGTCTTGTACGGGTAAAAGTTTCAGCAGTTCTAATTCCGCTGAAACTGGTGCATCTGTCTCCGTTAATTTAACAGCTACAATATATGTCTGTTCTTTTGATTTTTCTATACTCTCTGAATGACTTGTCTGTTTATTCTTTTCAGATGATGTAACTTTAATACCGCCTAATACCATTCCATTAAATTCATCACCAGGCATTGTTACATGTACCGTTGTGGTGATCGTTTTTTTAGCTGGAACTATTATTTCTGACTCAGCTGTCGCAATATCTTTTAAAGAGTATTTCAAACTTTTATCTCTTGGGATATCTTTGGATCGATCAGAGTAATCTATCTCCCCAGCATCATTTGTAGTAGCATCATTGATTTGTATAGTAACTTTCTGCTCACTATCAGAATCATTAACTAATTCAAGAGTCAAATCTTGTTCTTGATTTGGTACCATTCTAAGATCATAATAAGTTGCTTCTGGATTATGTTGGTTTTTAGGTAACGCAGGCTTTACCGTTACGGCAAAACCTACTTCGACTTTAACAACCGTAACTGTAAACAATAAAAGAAAAAATCCTATCATCCAGACCCTAGGGTAAAATGTTTTTAGTTTATCAATCATTGAATTTTAAGCCCCCTGTATAATAGAATCGTATGTAAGTATTTTGAAAAAAATTAATGTAACAACTATGAAAAAATGGACCACAGATATAAATGACTCTTTGTCCCATAATCGAAGTAAATGTAAGATAGGCATAAACACAACAACAAGTGAGTACACCTAACCTTAGCAACTTCATCTGTTTTCTTTTTCGTAGTCATTTTTTAGCAAATTATGTAGTAATGGATTGGAAAAGCCGACAATTTCCAATCCTTCTTTTTTTCTAACAATTAAAAAATGAGAAATAAACTGTTTTAAGCATCAACGATTGAGTCCTCATTTAATATTATTTGTTCTAGTAAATAATTTTCTCCCTGTATAAGATCAAAATAAGCGGCTTTATTCAGTATACTGTCATAATCCATTTTCATGATCCTTACATGAGGTTGACGAAACCAAGATTTTTTTTTGATTTTCACTCTTGATTCAATCAGTTTACATTCATCTAGAACTAGATAAATTTCATTTGTAGAAACTGAGTCTTTAAAACTTCTTACTTGTTCCCTTTCATAAGTCAACTGATTATCAGAAATAGTCATCTTTTCAGACTTTGTAACTAATTCTTTATTCATTTGCCAAGACTGCTCTAAAAATTTGGCTTTTTGCAGTAACTGAGAATACTCTCTCAAATCTACTCTTAATATATGATCCCAATTTTCATTATCATCACTACTTGATTGACTTAATTCTTTCATAGCTCTAGAAAGGTTTTGACGCTCCATTTGATCGATTACAACTTCCAATTTTTTATTTGCAAGTCGCATTCTTTCTTTAGCATATCTTTCTCTGCTAACTGCTTCTTCAATTTTCAGCAAATAATTAGCATCGTCATGATTATCGCTACTATACTCTGAAAGTTCGACTTCCTCTCTTGGCGCATGACTGACAGTCTGAAGCGGTTTGATAAACTTAGATACAAGTTGTTCAATCTCGCGGACAAATAACTCCAATACGTCGTCATCATCACCAAACATCTGCTGCTTCAACGACTGTAACAAGTTGACCATAAAGGGAAATCCTGTATCTCTATAAGCAATCGGAACAAAATCAATGTAGTAAACCACACGTTTATCTTCTTTTTCCATAGAACCGCCTATCCAAGCAATTTGAGGAAAGGTTTGGATTAACTCATCCAGTAACCCAGACCAGTCGAGATCTACAAAATCTAAAGTAATCTCTACATGTTTAAAAAAGGAGATTATGGTATGAAATTCTTCAAAATATTCTTCTACATCTTTTTGAGGATAAGGAATTCTTTTATTTTTTTTCTGAAAAATCTCTTCACAGATATAATAGATATCCCGCAACATGTCATCATCAAAAAGACGCTCACCTACTGCTGGAGCAGCGGCTTGATAAATGTCAACCATAATATTTTGATAAGCCACTTCTTAATCCCCTTCCCTTAATCTAGTGATTGATCGGCCAGGCGACTTGATTTGCTAAGCAAATCTTCCATCAACACACTTGTTTCGTTTTGCAAGCGAAGTATCCGAGTATGATAATTTGCTGCTTCCTGATTGATCATTTTCAGTTCGATTGAAGCTTCAGAAATAGCTTTCTTCGTCTCATGTCTTGCTGCTTCTACTGTTCGGTCAGCTTCAGCTGTTGCACGTTCAATTATTTGTTGTGCTTTTTCTTTTGCCTCCATTAAAACTTCAGCAATTTGACTTTTCATTACATCTTGTTGACGCAACTGTCTCTCAGTCTCAATACCCTTATTTCGTTCTTCTAATAGTTGTTCTTCTAATTGAGTTCTCAAATCTTCTGATTGTCGTAATTGTTCTTCAAGTGCCTGAATTCGCTCTTTAGACTTAGATGAGCTTGTCAAACGCATTGTTAATTGATCGATTTCTTGCTGCTTATTTTCAACTTCAGCCTTTAATCGTTCCGCCATTGTTTTTTGACGCTGTACTTCTTTTTGGAACTGTTGATTTTCATTAGTCAAATGTTCAAGCACAGCAGCTTGTTCTTGTTGTATTTCTTGCTCTTGTTTTCTCATAGTATTATCCGAACGCTCTCTTTTAGTTGAAATTTCTGGACGACTTTTTTTAGGAGGATCATACTCTTCTTCTTCGTATTCATCGTCATACTCATCATCGTACTCGTCATATTCATCATACTCATCGTAGTATTCGTCATAATCCTCTTCTTCATACTTCTTTTTTTTTTTGTTTTTTTTGTTAAATATAGCCACTTCTCCCGCTTCCCTTCTTAGTTATCATTTTTTACTTACACATTACCTACTAGTAACTCTCTTATCTTTTCATCTTGCTGTTCATCTAGTTCGACAAACTCTTGATTCAAGTAGTAACCTATTCCTTTTTTATTTAAAATAAATGGTTCAAAAATCGAGGTCTTTTCCATTATCTTTTGCTTGATACGATTGATTAGATTACTTAGCAATGCTTGCTTATTTTTTTGTTTTGCATTGGTCCAAATCGCTTCACACAGAGCTTGACTTGAAAAAACTCTTTGGTCAGATTCAATAAAATGTTCCAATACTTGATGTTCCTTTTTGGTTAATGGAATTAGCCAGTTGTCAATAATCAATGTGCGATCTTTCAATTGGAAAGAATATTGTTTTTTTACTTTGGCTGTATTTGGTAATGACGATGAACTTCGAGAAAACCCCTCATTATTGAGATATGAATCTGCCATCTTTTCTTGCCCATCTGTTCCTGTCTGACTAGCACGTTCCTCAAAAATAGCAGCCAACTTACTAGCCAAATCTGTAACAGATATTGGATAACGAACAAAAATCACATTAGCATTGTTCAAGTACTTGGACTTATTGACTTGCTCTGATTCAAACGTTAAAACAACAATTGGCTTATTTAATAGTGCTAAATTGTCTAAAAATGATTCTTTCAAACCGCTATACATAGACTGCTGATAAATAATAAGATCAAAATTTTGCAGAAAATAGAACTCTTTATCTTTTGGTTGAGTCAATATATCTTTTGAAACCATTATTTCATAATCCATATTCAACAAACTATTTTGCAACAGTCCATTTGCACTTAGTGTGTCTGTCAATATAATAATTTTTTTCCTCATAGATAGTAAATCCTCCTTTAATTTATATATATTAAAATACCAACCATTCATGTTCATAAAATTCCTATAGCAAATTAATATAGTACAAACTTAAAATTATGCACCACATAAACTATAAATTTAGATAATAGGAATTTCCTATTCTTATATAAAATAAGAAAAAACAACGTTTAAGCTTAGATACATATAGAATCTAATTTCATATTTGACGGTTAGATGACGGTCGATTGAAGGTTTTTACCAGATAAATATGTTAAAAAATAAGAATTTTAAAAAATAAATGAATCATCATGCGTTATGCAAAATAAAAAAAGGAAGCTGGGCATTCTTTCGTCATTACTTATCTGGAAACAGCAGATTTAAAGTAAAATATTTGACGGTCTATTTGACGGCGTATGAAAATAAGTAAATTTAGTACAAGTGATTATGTATTAGTTAGGTATTAAAAAGCTAGCTGAACATTTTCTTACCTTTACCTATTAAGGGCTATATATCAGCGCTTTGGTATAAAATGATGATTTGAGTGTGTAAACAGGTCATAATATACTTTAATTAAATATATTGTTATTTTTTATCCCTCATTGACATGTCCAAATTATTTATTGTATACTTAATGTATAACTATTTAACTAAGTGTCTATTTAACAATATCTATCATAGCTTAATTTGAACAATTATAAATTTTTCTTATTTTATATAAAAACAAGAAAAAATTTGTTATTTTTAAATATATTATTTTATATATAAATTTTTACGTTGAAAATATTTTTTTTAGTAAATATTACCTTCTACGGCTACACTTAAACCTGTTTTTTCATTTACAATCTATGTATATGATATTAATCTAAAAATTTAGAATAAAAAGTGTAGAGCCAA
>NZ_JAFLWD010000048.1:0-45480 GCF_017316105.1 Candidatus Enterococcus ikei | reverse complement strand
TTAAAATAACAAACATATAATAAATATATTTCCCTTTAATATAAAAATAAATATGAATTGTGATTGATATTTAGTGCTTTCTTCTTTTAATATAAACAAAAACAAAATAATTAGGAATGTAGTTTTTATCTGATGTTTAGATAATAAAAAAATGGAAACCATCGTTTTTCTACAAAATTTGTGAGGAAAATATAAATAAGTTAATTTATTCAAGAAAGTCGTTGCATATACTTGATTTAACAATTAAAATAAAGGAAGCATGTTCAAAGAAAGTTGGAGGAGTTAAATGATAAATCAACCAAATCCTGCTGATCAACCGATCTTGACTAACCAAGAGAAAATGGTTAAAGGGTCTGCTTGGATGACAGCTAGTAATATAATTTCTCGTTTGTTGGGTGCAGTCTATATCATCCCATGGTATGCATGGATGGGTGAGCACGCTAATGAAGCAAATAGTTTATCTTCAATGGGATATACTGTCTATGCTCTTTTTTTATTGATATCAACAGCAGGGATTCCTGCAGCTATTGCTAAACAAACTTCTTATTACAATTCACTGAATGAATATAAGATTAGTAGGCAATTATTTTATAAGGCACTTCAATTAATGGCCATTCTAGGGGCTATCTTTGCAATCGTCATGTATCTTGCCTCACCACTTCTAGCCAAATGGTCAGGCGGCGGGGAAGAATTGATTCCGACGATGCGTTCGTTAAGCTTAGCTGTTTTGATTTTCCCGTGTATGAGTGTTGTGCGAGGGTATTTCCAAGGGAATCAAGACATGATGCCCTATGCGTTATCCCAAATTGTTGAACAAGTAGCCCGTGTTTTTTATATGTTACTGACGGCTTTCATCATTATGAAAGTTATCGATGGAGATTACGTTGATGCAGTAACGCAATCGACACTTGCGGCGTTTATCGGAATGTTAGCTAGTTTAGTTGTGTTGCTTTTCTACATTCGTAAACAAAAACCAATGTTTGACTATCTTGAAGCACACAGCGCTAATCAACATGAAGCATCAACTCGTGATTTATTGACAGAGACATTAAAAGAAGCTATTCCATTTATCATTGTCGGTTCAGGTGTGACGGTCTTTAAATTAGTGGATCAATTCACATTTTCTAATTTTATGAATACATTTACAACCTATTCTGGTAGTCAGCTACGTACTCTTTTTGCGATTTTTAATGCGAATCCAGACAAATTGACGATGGTTGTGATTGCTTTGGCAACGTCTATTTCAGCTACTGGATTGCCATTGATCACAGAAGCGATTACGTTAAAAAAATACCGAGATTTATCTAAATTGATCAGTAACAATTTACAATTGTTTATGTTTGTGATGCTACCTGCGACATTCGGAATGATCGTTTTAGCAAAACCACTATATACTATGTTTTACGCGCCCGATGCATTAGGTGTGTCAGTCTTGATCCAAGCTTGTTTTGCCGGGCTATTTATGGGGCTGTATATGTTATCGTCAACGATGTTGATGGGAATGTATGAAAATGAAGCAGCAATCAAATACTTCGCATTAGGTTTAATACTAAAATTAATTGTTCAATACCCAAGTATTCGTATGTTTGAAGTATATGGTCCATTAGTTGCGACAATGATTGGATTTTCTTTATCTTGTGTGTTGATCATGAGGAAAATCAAGAAAGTCAGTCACTTTAACTTTGGTTTGACGTTACGACGTAGCTTATTGATTTTCTTGATTACGTTAGTCATGATGGTCGCAGCAATCGTGATGCGACAATTCTTGTACCTTTTCTTAGACCCAACTCGCAAATTCCAATCCTTCGTGATCATTTTGATCGTAGCGGCATTTGGCGGAGCAGTTTATGGTTATATCACATTAAAATTGCGCTTAGCGGATAAATTACTAGGAGCAAGCGTAGGTAAAATTCGCCGTAAGTTGAAAATAAAATAGAACGAATCAAATAGCGGGACGCAATGTTCCGCTATTTTCTTAAGGAAAATAAGCTAACTCACTGTGTCAGTGATGCCTAATATCAAGGCTAAAAGCGATTTTTCAGTTTTTAAAATAGGAGGATCAATCATATGCGTTTAGATAAATTTCTTGCAGAAACTGGAATTGGCAGTCGAAAAGAAGCCAAACAGCTATTGAAAAAAAACTTAGTAACTGTAAATGATCGTGTTGTCAAAGATGGCAAAACACAGGTCAACGAAACACAAGATATTATTAAGTTTGCTGGAGAAGAACTAACTTATCAAAAATATTATTATTATATGCTGCACAAACCCCAGGGTGTGATTTCCGCAACCGAAGATAAATGGGATCAAACAGTAGTAGATTTATTGCGAGATGAAGATTATCGTGAAGATCTATTTCCAGTTGGTCGTCTGGATAAGGATACAGAGGGATTACTATTATTGACCAATGATGGGCAGCTTGCACATCAATTATTGTCTCCTAAAAAACATGTAGACAAAGAATACTTTGCTAAAGTTCAAGGAATCGTAACAGAAGAAGACATTCTTCATTTTGCTGCTGGTTTTGCTTTAACAAATAAAGAGCAGGTCAAACCAAGTAAGCTAGTGATCAAGTCAGTAGATGAAGTAAATGAAACTTCAGAGATATGCCTAATTATCCAAGAAGGAAAATTCCATCAAGTAAAGCGTATGTTTGAAGCAGTAGATAAAAAAGTTACCTATCTGAAACGGTTGCGAATGGGTCATTTATGGCTGGATGAAGACTTGGCTTTAGGGGAATATCGCGCTCTAACTGAGGCAGAACTTGACGGGCTAAAAATGCATAAATAAAAGAATGTTTACCTATTTTATAATCAGTTGTGAATGTTAAAAAGTACAAATAGATGTTGTTGCGACGAGTTAAAACAACGTCTATTTGTGTTTTCTTTGACTAGCTAGTCAATACAGGTATATACTTCTATTGACTAATTAGTCAATGAGGAGGAATAATAAAATGAAAGCCATTGAACTTAAAGGGTTAACCAAACTGTATAAAAAACAACCTGCTATTGATCAAGTAGATTTATCTGTAGAAAAGGGCGAAATATATGGTTTTATCGGACCGAATGGCGCTGGGAAATCAACAACGATCAAAGCCATGTTGAATTTCATTTACCCAGATCAAGGAACGGCTACCTTACTTGGTTTAGATAGTATCAAAGATGCGAAAGAAATTCGCAAAAGAACAGGTTATGTATCAAGTGATGTCCGCTTTTATCCTAACATGACTACATTGGAAGTTCTTAAATATGTAGCTGAGTTTCATCAACTAAAAAATAGCAAACAACAAATCGATTATTTTATAGAGTTATTCGCTATTGATGCCAAGAAAAAAATGTCAGAGTTGTCACTGGGAAATAAAAAGAAAATAGCAATTACCGCTGGAATTTTACCTAATCCAGAATTGTTGATATTAGATGAACCCACCAACGGATTGGACCCGCTGATGCAGCATCGTTTATTTGAAGAGTTGGAGAAGTATAATAAAAAAGGGATGACGATTTTTTTATCTAGTCATGATTTAAACGAAGTCCAACAGCATGCACATCGGGCAGCTTTTATTCGTGAAGGGAAGATTATCACCGTTCAAGATATTACCAAAGAAAAATCATTAGGCAAAGTAATCACATTAGTTGGAGATCAAATCCCGCTATCGTTGTTTGAAAAAATGGGTGCGGCTATTTTAAAACATCAGGGAAATGAAACCCGCTTATTTTATGAGGGAGATTTACATAAAGTTTTACCTTTGCTAGGGGATGCTTCAATTCAAGATTTTACAGTTACTAATCCTGAACTGGAAGATCAATTTATGGCTTTGTATGAAGGAGGCGATGGAAAATGATCACTGCTAAAATCGAAAGTAAAGGACTCATCAAAGGACTGATTATTTGGACTATTTTATTCGCTGTGATTATTTTTGGATTTAGTGCAGTCTATCCTCAAATGCATAGTTCAGCAATGAAAGACCTTCTAGATGCTAAATTGAGTGGATTGTCGCCAGCGTTATTAAAAACCTTCAACATCAGTGTGAATGGGCAATCAAGTTTTTTAGTTGCAGCGGGCTTCTTTGCTTATTATTTTCAATATATGTTTTTAGCGGCTTCTATTTATGCTATGATGCTGGGAAGTCAGGCGTTGATCAAAGAAGAAACAGATGGGACGATTGAGTTTTTATATGCTCAACCAGTAACGCGTATTGGGATCGTGACGAGTAAATTTCTAGCGAATTTCTTGATTTTAATTACTTTTTGGCTACTTTCATTTGGGGTTTCTGTAGGATCGACATTGTTATATCGTCAATCAACGGATTCGGTTACGACAATCACGAAAGAAATCAGTAAGATTTTTACCCAAGAAAGTTTGATTTTGTTGTTTTTCTTAGCCCTTGGCTTTTTTGTTTCAACGTTTTTAAAATCAAGTAAGCAAAGTACCAGTGTTTCTTTAGGCATTGTTTTTGGCTTTTATTTGATTGGGATTTTTGCTGATTTGAATGATTCATTTAGTTGGGCGAAGACTATTTCTCCGACACATATGGGGATTCCAAGTAATTTATTGGATAAAGGGTTATCTGTGGCAAATGTCGGTTTATTGAGTGTTTTGATTGTGTTTTTCTTAGGTGGAACATACATGGTTTACCAACGGAAGGATTTGAAAGTCTAGTGAAAGAAGTCAAGATCGATCAACAAAAATATGATCGGATTTTAACAGCGGCTTTAAAGCATTTTTCGAAATACGGCTATCAAAAAGCTAATACAGATGAAATAGCGAGCGAGGCTGGCGTTTCTAAAGGCTTGATTTTTCATTATTTTGGAAAAAAGCAAATGTTGTATGAACGCACAATCAGTGATGTGATTGATTTTTTAAGTGCGCAGTCTAAAGAATTATTTACAAAGCAGTATACGGACTTAGTAGAAGTCGTGGTTACATCAACTCGACTTAAAATGAAATTAGAAAAAGCCTATCCGGATCATCTTCATTTACTGATTACAGCATATGCACAAAAACAGAATTTACCTAAAGAAATCCAAGCAAAATTATCACAATATGTGGATGAAAATATGGCGATTGCGCAGCAACTTTTGACAGGTATTATTGAGCAGCTACCAATCAGAAAAGAAATTGCCCAGCAAGATGTGGTTCAATTAGTCTTAGGGGTATTTAATCAAATTTCTATGGAGAGTTTGCAGTTTTTAAACGCTCATCCAGAAGTAACAGAGGTCAAACAAATGCAGTTTTTAGCAGAGCGGGCAGAACTTTATATGGATATTTTACAAACAGGGTTTCTAGAAAATAAAGCAGAGGAAAAGTGAACGTCATTTTTCCTCTGTTTTATTATTTAAACGCTCAAATCGCTTCAAGTAATGGGGTAAATTCTTACTGATTTCAGTTGGTAAGACGACGTAATTTTCTTTTCCTAATTCTTCTCCAATCAAGCTGTGGAGATAAACAGCAGCGCAAAGAGCTGCTTCTTTATTTTGAAACTGAGCCAGAAAGCCCGTAATCATTCCAGCAAGTGTATCGCCCATTCCGCCAGTCGCCATAGCGGGAGTTCCTAGTGGGTTTCTGTATTGTGAAGAGGCAGTATAAATTTCTGTTTGATGGCTTTTTAAGACGATACTTGTATTTATTTGCTTTTGTGCGGATTGATTATTTTCAATTGTTTGGTTAGCGATTGTAAGTCCACTTAGTCGTTCCCACTCCATTTGATGAGGTGTGAACACCACTTGTTTTGGATAGTTCAAAGCATAATGATTTTGAGCAAATAACGTAATGGCAGATCCGTCAATTACGAACCATTGTTCAGGTTTTTGTTTTCGCAAAACTATTTCTAAAACTTGCTGACTATGAGTATCTAAACCTAAACCTGGTCCGACCAAAATCACATCCGCTGTATCGATTAAATCACTGAATTCTTGTGTGTCTGTCCAATCAAGCACCATCGCCTCAGGTAAACGAGCATGCAACGCTGTATGATTTTTCTCTGCGGTAATAACAGATGTTAAGCCGCAACCCGCTTTAACACAAGCTTCTGCACTCATGATGATTGCGCCACCGTATGTTTCATTTCCGCCAATCAATACAGCTCGTCCAAAGGTTCCTTTATGAGAAATTTGTGGACGAGATTGAATCACAGCAGTTAAATTTTCTTGTGATAATTCTTTCATCGAGGTCTCCTCCTTTAATGATTTATCCTTAGTATAAATCTGTTTCGAATGAAGAGCAAAATATTACGGAAAAAACTGTTCCCGCCTTTTTCTTTTAAGCCAGTTAGTGGTATGATGGGAAGGTAGAATAATGAATTGGAGTGACTAAAAAATGACAATTGATTGGCAAAAAGAAGTAGATGCACGTAAAGATGCGCTATTAGAAGATTTACAAAATTTATTACGCATCAACAGTGAGCGTGATGACTCTAAAGTAACACCAGAGGCACCATTTGGACCAGGACCTGTAGCGGGCTTAAAACATATGTTAGCGTATGGCGAGCGCGATGGTTTCGTTGTGAAAAACGTTGATAACTATGCTGGACACATCGAATACGGTGAAGGAGATGAAACATTAGGGATTTTCGGACATATGGACGTTGTACCTGCTGGTGATGGCTGGGATACAGATCCGTATGAACCTGTCATCAAAGACGGTAAAATCTTTGCCCGTGGCTCAAGCGATGATAAAGGCCCAAGTATGGCGGCTTATTATGCATTACGAATCATCAAAGACTTAGAGTTACCATTGTCTAAAAAAGTTCGTTTTGTCGTTGGTAGTGACGAAGAAAGCGGCTGGGGAGACATGGATTATTACTTCAAACATGAAGAAACACCTGATTTTGGTTTCTCTCCAGATGCAGAATTTCCAATCATCAATGGTGAAAAAGGGAACGTATCTTTATACGCGCGTTTTGGCGGATCAAGCGAAGGCGAATATGTTTTAGAGAGCTTCAATGCAGGCCTACGTGAAAATATGGTTCCAGGTACAGCGACTGCTGTGATCACTGTTCCAACTGCCGAAGCTGCTGAAAAAATGCAAGGCGCATTTAACGTTTTTGTCGATGAAGAACCAATTTCTGGTGAGTTAGAAGCAAATGGCACAACAGTTACGATCAAAGTTATTGGTAAAGGCGCACATGGTGCTAGCCCACAATCTGGGATCAATGCAGCAACATTCTTAGCTTTATTCTTAAACAGCTATGGATTTGCCGGTGCAGCCAAAGAATTTATCCAAGTTGCAGCAACACTTGTTCACGAAGATTTTTATGGTGAAAAATTAGGCGTAGCCTTCGAAGATGCTAAAATGGGTAAATTAACAATGAATGCTGGCTTATTCGTCTTCAACAAAGATGCTGAAGAAGGCAACTTTATGAGCTTGAATTTCCGTTACCCTAAAGGAACAACAGCAGCAGATTTAGAAGCTGGCGTAAAAGCAACAGCAGGCGCTATCGGTGCAGAAATCGTTCAAGGTGGACGCAACCAAGAACCACATTATGTTCCAGCGGATGATCCATTGGTTGAAACATTATTACAAGTTTACGAAGATCATACTGGTCAAAAAGGTCATGAACAAATCATCGGCGGCGGAACTTACGGACGTTTACTAAAACGTGGTGTGGCTTACGGCGCAATGTTCCCAGGCTATACAGATACAATGCATCAAGCAAATGAATTTATGGCATTGGATGATTTATTCCGTGCAACAGCAATTTACGCGGATGCGATTTATCGTTTGGCTAAATAGTAAACATCAAAGATTGTCTGAACTATTTTTCAATTAATCTTTATAAGTAAAATTGATTACATTAAAAATAAGGTAGAATATCGCTAACGAAACTAGTGATATTCTACCTTATTTTTGGTTTAAAGAACGAAAATCTTCAGCCGATGGTCATTTTTTTGAACTTTGGGCGAAAAACTGTTAAAGCGATAACCTCATAAAAATGATAAAGGTCACGCATCTATATGTCTCTTGAAACCGCTTACTTGTTGTTTTTTATATTTAGAAATCAAGGTATCATGAATAATGATATCTTGACTTATAGAAGTTGAGATGGTTAAAAATAAGAAACGTTTCTAAAAAGTCGTATGAGAGAATGTTGGATTTTTTCTATCTCCCCACTAAATAGTTAAAAGAAAGAAGGATGTGCAAAATTAATGAAAAAATTTTTTCGAATTTTAAGTGTCTTCCTTGTAGGAATAGCGACGATAGGTTATTTTCATTTGAATAATACAAGTATCAAAGCTGAAGATGAACCTGAGCAGCAGACACAAATACATAGAAGTACAGGAACAAGTAGAGCAACACTTGAAGGTGAAACTAGGAAAGTTTCTACCGGAGAGGAAATGAGAGATGCTGTAAACAATGATAAGGTGTCACAAATCGAAATGCTAAATAATATAACCATGGGTTTCACTGTTAAACCTAAAGAGATACGTAGAGATCTGGTCATTAGAGGAAATGGTTTTACTTTACAAATGACAGGCCACACTTGGGAGGTAAGATATGGGAAGCATACCTTTAGATTGGAAAATATGAGAGTAGGTTATAGTCTTGAAGGGGCAATGTTTGAGTATGCTGCTTATCCTTCTTCTCTTGCTAAAAGTTATATGGAAATGGAAAATGTAAGTGAGGCAGCAAATAATAAGGGGAGCATCACGAATTTAGGTTCTTCACATGTTGTTTTTACTGGTGGAAAGAATGAATTTAAGTCTACCAGAGCTAAACCTTATTTATTTGCACAGACGAGTATGACACTTAAAGGTGGTGCAGAAGTTTATATAGAGCAGCCTGACATTACAATAATAAAAAAAGTTACAGATACTTACGCAATGCCATATGATTTGAACATCACAGAAAATTCAAAGATGATTATTAATACAAAACAAAGTGATACACCTAAATCACCTCTAACAGGACTGAGATATATCGATGTAAATACTCAATCCTCTCTAGAAGTCAATGCTTTAGCATCAGATGCGTCAACTTCTGTGCCTGTTGTAGACTTTGATACTAATCCCACCTATTCCAGTGGTTTATATGTGACTGGAGCTGGTGAAATATCTATTTCTGGAACAGGTAGTCGTATGGGGATCAATCTTCCTGGAGAAGTATACGGTACAGCCGTTAGTGCTACGAATAAGTCAAAGCTGAATGTGAAAACAAAACTTGGGTCTAATGTTGTTGTAGGAAACGGAAAGGATACAACAATTAAGGCGACTGGAGGAAGTCAAATAGATTTTGAAGGGGCTGGAGAAAAAGTAATAGATGTTACTGCAGTGTCACCTCAAATTAATGTTTCGCAGAATAGTAGAATCAATGTTCAACATAATACCAAAACAGCAGGATCAAGTATCAACATGTATGGAAAGGGTACTTTATCTACACATAAAACGGCAATTAATGTAACCAGTTCTAGTGAGTTGAATATGCAACGTAATGGAGGGGATGCTGGATCAAATGTTTATTTAGAAGGCACTCTTCCAACGGTGAATGTGACAACAGGGAGTAAGACTACTTTAAAAAATTCAGGAATAAGTTCTTTGTGGATGAAAGGAAGTAATACCCAGTTTACTGTATCTGAAAGTGAATTTAATCAGGAAAGCACCTCACAAACTTGGAGTATGGCAGCTGGTGGAATTCATATGGTTGGAAATGCACCAAATATGATGATAGAAAAGAATAGCTCTGTGAAGTTGAATGGATTAACCTCTCCAACCATTCAACTGGATGGAACGGGTGCTAAATTATCAGTCACTGGCGGATCAAAAATGAACAGTAAAGTTGGCGATACAGATAGTATCCGCTTGCTTGGGAATCAGCCGCAGTTAACTGTTTCTGGAGTGGGAACATTGTTTGTATCTGAAAGCAATCGTCAAAGATTTGTAGATGGAGCGGGTACGATTTACTTAGGAAATCCTGATGTAGACAGCCTATCTAAAGATGCAACTATTACGGTAGAGGATCAGGCAGTAGTAAATTTGATATCGAATTTATCAAGTGCAATGGTTATGCAGTCAAGCTATGGCGTATTTAATTTATCTTCTGGTGCCAAGATAAACCTTAAGTCAGGGCCTACCGATGGCTATGTTAACAATGCAAATGCAACCTTAAGATTTATGAGAAGTGGATATGAAAGCAGGCAAAATGGTCATTATCTATTTAATATTGATAATGCGGAAATGAACATTGAAAAAAGCGGTGGAAGCGCTGCTGGGGTTAGATTGTTTGGTCATGGAAACCAAGTGAATGTAAAAAATAATGGGAAGTTCACGATAAATAATCCTGGAAACGGCACTCCTAATGATGGTGGAGACGCGGTAGGAAATCAAGGGGTTCACTATATAAAGGCCTCTGATATAACAGGAGATAGAAATGAATTTAATGTAACTGGACAAGGTTCAGAAGTAAGAATTGCTGCTAATTCAGGTCCAGCAATTGATATGCATGATCAACCAGGCTTGATTACTGCTTCAAATGGTGGTTACTTTGAAGCTAGAGGGAAGACCGCTACGACAAATACAGGAATTTTTAGAACATCGGATCGATTAGATGTTGTATTTGATAAACCATTATTCATGGACTTTACGAATACTCGAGGAAATGGTGGGAATATTTTCACAGTGAATAGTAGCTCAACATTAACGGCTACTAAGAGTGACTTATCTTTATGGAAGAAAGGAACTGGCGTAGAGCAAGATCCGGACTTAAATTTTATTGATTTAAATTATGCGTTCAAAGGCTCTAACTTTGACACGCTTGGTACGACGAATAGACCAGGTGATTTCAATACCAATACAATTGGCACACAAGGATTAACGAACTATACTCGATTAAGTAGTAATAACGCTCGCTGGGCTGTGGCAGATGTCCTTCGGGTGCCAACGACTGCGGACAAAAAAATTCATGGTCGATTGAGTGTACCAGTAGGACTGAATCGAACACGACCAGCATGGGATAATGAAGTAGAAGCTACTGTAGAAGTACAGAGAGCAAGCGGAGAAAAAGAAATTTATGAAAAAGTGAAATCAGTAGGGGATAGTAAAGCGAAACCTGGTATTAGTATTTATGGAGAGAAACCTCAAGGAGGACTTTTTGAAATTGATACAGGGAAATATTTTGAAGTTGGAGATAAAGTTACCATTACAAAAGTAAACTTAACAAGTGGGGAATTAACGCCAGGATTTGATAATCAAATTTTGACAAAAACAGTCGAACCATTCCAAATCATACCTCCAAAGCCTGTTACGGTCGAAAGTAATGCGATTAACAATCAAGCCACAAGTATCAAAGGGCATGTGGAAGATAGAACGGTAGAAATTACGGCTACATTAAACGGACAACCTCTGGATACATCTAGTGTAGTTGTTGATGAAATGGGGAACTTTGAGCTGTCTCTGGAAGCTATGACGTTAAAAAAAGGGGATGAAATTCAACTCTTTGCTAGAGACCATGAAGGGTCAGCACTAAAAGCAGGAATAGTGAATCCACCGATAACGAACAATGATACAGGGAATAGTAACCCTAGCCAAAAATTGACTTTTCATGATACATTATTTGAAGCTGCACCTACAATTAATGTGAGTGAGCTCATGCCTTTAAGCGTTCTATTCCAAGATGAAAATGGTCGGGCGGTTCATAAAACGTTGACAATGTTCAAAGAACCAAATGAATCGGTTGATTTAACGAAGGAAGAGCAGATTACAAGCGCGATTCAGACATTAAAAAAACAAGAATACAATCTATTAAAAAAACCGAAACCAGAAGTAATCATAATGAACGAGGGAAAGGCTGTCGTTTATCAATTTATGGGCCCAACAGAAGAACTAATCTCAGACAAAGAACCGCAGACAGATGAATTTACGATTCGGGCCGTTTCTGACTTTAAATTCCCAAATGCGCCGATCGGGACAACGCGGGCATCCAAATTAGATAAAGTAACGCTTGAACCATGGGAAGGTACAAAAGGCTATAGTTCAGGAATTGAAGTGGCAGATATGTCTGGAACTGCCAAGGGGTGGAATGTGAAAGTAGCCATGACAACACCCTTGCAAACAACTGAGGGGAAAGAACTAAAAGGCTGGGAATTGTATATTCCAACTGAAAAAGTAAAGTCTGGCGGAGTAGAAACCAAAGACGCAATTGGACATTCGGTGACCGTGACTAAAGAAGGCGCAACAGGATCTGTCTTTAGTGCAGCCCAAGGTAAAGGCAAAGGCCGATTTATAAACATATTCGAATCCTTTACAGAAGAAGCAACAACCGAAGAAGGACTTACTAGGAAAAAAGGTGTTCAACTGACTGTTCCAAGTGGTGCGTATAAAGGTGCATATCAAGGGAAATTGACTTGGACGTTGCAGAATGTACCAAATTAAACAATTTGATGAACTATTTTTAGAACAATAATCAAAACCTGACAGACAGTTGTCAGGTTTTTTTCTGTACAATAGAAACAAGTCGTTAGAAACATCGGATATTTTCAAGTATACTTATAAACATACTTAAAAATAGTGAAAGATTATCTAAAGATAAATAGTGTACGCATACAAGAAAAATGAGGTGAATAGATGATTAATTTTCAAAATGTGTCCAAAAGATACAATGATCAGTTAGTATTAGAAGATTTCGATATCTCAATTGAAGATGGTGAATTCTTTGTACTGGTAGGTCCAAGTGGAAGCGGTAAAACTACCACTTTAAAAATGATCAATCGGTTAATCGAACCAACGGATGGTGATATTTAT
Organism: Candidatus Enterococcus ikei; assembly: GCF_017316105.1. Lineage (NCBI taxonomy): Bacteria > Bacillati > Bacillota > Bacilli > Lactobacillales > Enterococcaceae > Enterococcus > Candidatus Enterococcus ikei. The sequence goes on along the minus strand of NZ_JAFLWD010000048.1, from coordinate 32,749 downwards.
TTTAATGATCGCAGACTAATTGATTATAATCTAAAAGAATTACGCTTAACGATCGGCTATGTTCTCCAACAAATCGCCCTTTTTCCAAATCTGACAGTTGCTGAAAATATCGAATTGATCCCCGAAATGAAACATTGGAACAAAGCCCAACGACGTGAAAGAACGGAAGAGTTGCTAAGAAAAGTTAGCTTATCACCTGAAGACTATCTTCACCGAAAACCAGCTGAACTATCTGGTGGGGAGCAACAACGTATTGGAATTTTACGTGCGATTGCAGCTAAACCTGACATCATTTTAATGGATGAACCGTTTAGTGCGCTAGATCCGATTTCTAAAGGTCAATTGCAACTATTAATCAAAGAACTGCATAAAGAATTAGCTAGCACCGTTGTTTTCGTCACCCATGATATGAATGAAGCCTTACTTTTAGGCGATCGAATTTGTGTGATGAAAGAGGGGAAAATCGTTCAAACAGATACACCAGAAGCAATCAAAAGCCACCCAGCTAATGAATTTGTGGCACAGTTTTTCCAAAATGAACACGCCAACTTGGAAAATTATTGTGCGGAAGACTTATTAGCATCTGGGTTTATAGAAGATGGACAAGTAAATAGTGAAACAACCGTGAATCTAAGTACAGATCTACCAACGGTGATTCGCTTACTGGTAGATGGAAAAACGGTTGTACTAGTTGATGAGAAAGGACCTATCGGTGAAATCACAGATCGAACGATTTTACGCTTCTTAGAGACGAAGATAGAAAAAGGTGATCAATAATATGGGAAAACTGATCGAAACATTCGTTGCTCGTAAAGAAGACTTTATTCAAGCGGTCGTTGAGCATATCCAACTATCGTTATTGTCATTATTGATTGCGATTCTTATCGCAATTCCGTTAGCAATTCTACTGACGAATTACAAAAAAGTCGCTGAATTTGTTCTGCAAATCACTGGGATTTTTCAAACAATTCCTTCATTAGCACTACTTGGTCTATTGATTCCAGTTATCGGTATCGGAAGTCCACCAGCAATCGTTGCGTTAGTGATTTATGCCCTATTTCCGATTTTGCAAAATACCTATACAGGTCTGACAGAAATCGATCCTTCCTTAGAAGAAGCGGCGGAAGCCTTTGGGATGAATAAACGAGAAAAACTAATCAAATTTGAACTGCAATTAGCCTTACCATATATCATTTCAGGAATTCGTACGGCGACAGTTATGATCATCGGAACGGCAACGCTTGCGGCACTGATCGGTGCAGGAGGTCTCGGAACATTCATCTTACTAGGAATCGACCGAAATAATGTCTACCTGATCTTGATCGGCGCAATTTCTTCTGCTGTCTTGGCGGTCTTGTTTAACTTTGGGATTCATTTGTTGGAAAAAGCCACAGTGAAACGCATCGTAGCAGCATTTATGGTCTTACTTGCTTTATTAGTGGGTTCATTTGTCTATACTCATCAAGAAGCAGAACAAAAAGAAATCACGGTTGCAGGAAAATTAGGTGCAGAACCGGATATTCTGATCAACATGTATAAAGAATTGATCGAAGCGAATAGTGATATCCACGTAAATCTAAAATCAAACTTTGGGAAAACCAGTTTCTTATTTAATGCTTTGAAATCTGGAGAAATCGATGTTTATCCTGAATTTACTGGAACCGTTCTTGAAACATTTTTGAAGGACAACAAAAACACATCCAATGATCCAAGAGAAGTGTACGAATACGCACGAGATCAAATCAAGAAACAAGAAAATATGGATTACCTTGAACCAATGCGTTATCAAAATACGTATGCAGTAGCAGTCAAACGATCATTTGCAGAAGAGAATGGGTTGAAAACAATTGAAGATCTGAAAAAAGTTGAAAGTCAGTTAAAAGCTGGTTTTACACTTGAGTTTATCGATCGTGAAGATGGGTATAAAGGATTGCAAAAATTGTATAACTTGAATTTAGATGTGAAGTCGATGGAACCGTCATTGCGTTACCAAGCAATCAATAATGGCGATGTTAATGTGGTAGATGCGTATTCGACTGATAGTGAGTTGAAGCAATACGATTTAGTGATTTTAAAAGATAATAAACAACTATTTCCACCCTATCAAGGTGCGCCATTGCTGAAAGCTGAGACGCTTGAGAAATATCCGGAGTTAAAAGAACTATTGCAGCCTTTGGTTGGTAAGATCACGGAAGAAGAGATGAGTGAGATGAATTATCAAGTGAATGTGGAACAAAAAGATCCCGCGACGGTTGCGCATGATTATTTAGCGGAGCATAAGATGTTGGAAAAATAGTAATTGATAAATGAACAGATACAACGAGGGAAATGAATCGTTATCTTCCTTGTTGTATCTGTTCTGACTATCATAAGTTGTTTTTTGTATGCTTTATAAGGTATAATAAACAAGAAGGTAATCGAGTTCAATCACGATTACAAAAAAGCCAGTGCTGATAACACTGACTCTTTAGTTGAATATTGACTAAAGCTCGATAAGAAGAATTGCCACTATCTTACTTTAGCGGGTCAGATAGTGGTCTTTTTTTACTCAAAAATAGAAGTGATAAAAAGTTTAATCCCTTCGACAATATAGTAAGCCACAAGCGTGACGACTATTTTCGAAGCGATATCTTTTAACAAATCTTTCAAGGACCGCTTTTCCAATGCATTAAAGCAGGACAAAAGCGATAAAGACATATCTTTATGGCATCAACTCCTTTTTCAGAGCTTCAGCCGTTATTCAACTAGTTATAGTATATCAAAGATTGTATCGATAGTGTATTAAATATTTTACAAAATAGTAACGAGCAAACAGTCAGCCGTGAAGAATGTTTATTTGATCGAATGCTACGTATTCTAGTAGATAGCATTCTTTCTTACTATACGCATTATTGACCTGGGCAACTTGATTAATCAGTTCGTGCTGATTTTTTTTGGCTTCAAAATAGTAAGTGACCGCTTACTATTTTGAGGTGTCGGCTGTTTCCTCGTTACTATCATGGCTCCAATGATCTGTCATAAAAAAGGCTTGCTCCGTCAAAAGTTAGCACAAAATCAACAGATCATTACAGCAGTAACGCATGGTGAGAGAAGTAAGATTTGCGGTAACTTCCTCGAAAACGATTGTTCAAATCTAAAAAAAGAGTTGCGCAACCGTAAAATAGAACGAAAAAAAACGGTATTGGACACCTGCCAATACCGCGCTAAGTACAATTAAGAAGCATTGACCTGTTTTTGTCGTTAAACTCAGAACATCAGAAAAAACACTAGTAATTTCATGAAATATTGAGTAAAATAAAAACAGTCAATGAAAATTGACTAGGGCAACTTGTACATTCAGTGTCGTCTGATTGTATAAGGCTCTGTGGGAGGACGACCAATCTTCCTGCAGAGTGCCTTTTTATTTTGTCTAGCTGAACGAAGTTCGTTTGGCTAGATTTTTTTTCGTTCTATCCCATTCTATTTTAATTTAAGTGGGGTGGAGAGTCAATGGGGGAATGTAAGTTTGTGTGAAAAAAATTATTAAGAGTATGTTTGATCGATTCATTTGATTGCAATATACAACTTTTTGTTTATTTGTTATAATGGATGTATTGAATAGTTAACGAAAGAATTAGCATAGATAAAAGTTTATAGTTATTGGATTTCTTTTTAGTTTTAAATAGATATTAAATGATTAAGTCAATAATATACTATTTAATGGTAATTTTTTTATTAATTAATATTTTGAATAAGAGATGAAGTTATTGATTGGATGGGAAGAGTTATGACTTATTTAGAATCAAGCAAGAATCCTAAGCCTTTTTTGAGATGGGCTGGAGGCAAAAAATGGTTAGTCAAACATTTACAAGATATTTTGAAAGATAAAGAGTACAATAATTACTATGAGCCTTTTTTAGGTGGCGGCTCGCTATTTTTTTCAATAAATCCCGATAATGAAGTATATTTATCAGATTTAAATGAGGATTTGATTAATGCCTATACGTTCATTCAAAAGGAACCGAATGAAATAATCAATCAATTAAAAATGTATAAAAATAATGAAGAATTCTATTATGACATGAGAAATAAGGAAATTTCCGATCCTGTATTGAGAGCGGCGAGATTTATTTACTTGAATAAAACTTCTTTTAACGGAATTTATCGTGTGAATAATAAGGGGAAATATAACGTTCCTTTTGGTTTTAGAGAAAATTATAACATTGAAGAAGATAATTTGTATTTAGTAAGTGAGAGATTAAAGAATGTGAGTATCACTTATGGTGACTTTTATGATAGCAAAGAGAGAATACGAGAAGGAGATCTAGTCATTTTAGATCCGCCGTACACAGTTTCGCATAATGAGAATGGTTTCATTAAATATAATCAACATCTTTTTTCTTTATATGATCAACATAGATTAAGTGAATTCATAGATTATATAAAAGAGATCGGAGCATATTATGTTTTAACTAATGCAGCTCATGAAAAAATAATTGAAATTTTCGAAAAAGACGGGGACATTCGATATGACTTATCTCGAGCAAATTTAATTGGAGGAAAGAATGCGAAAAGAGGAAAAATAAAAGAATTCGTTTTTACTAATATTACAGGGGGATAATCTAATGAATGAAAATTATGATGTTATTATTGATGGCAAAGAGCTTGCTTCAAAGAAAAAACTTGTAACTAAAGAGTATGATTATTTGAGTGTAAAACATAACGATCTGGATGAATATTTAAAGAGTGGGTGGGAAGTTGAAAAAGAATATAAATCGGTTGTCAGAATAAAGAAAAATAAATCTGAAAAAGAACTATTTGTAAATACTTGTTGGAATTTGTTCAGTAATTTAGGGTTTGAAAAAATGAATTCGAATCAAGTTGAAATTGGTTCCTCTCAGGTGGATATTGTAGCTATCGATGATGAAACTGTTATATTTGCATTTTGTCGTTTTTCAGATCAGATTCAAGTAAGAGACGATCTGTTGACTGATATTGAAAGCATTGTTAACAATAGAGAAAACTGCATCAAATATGCAAGAAATTTCCCTGATGGTAAGAAAAGAAAACATTCAATAATACTTATAACAAAAAATTATTTATTGACTGACAGATCTGCATCGCTTATGGATGGTAAAATAATTCATTTTAATGAAGAAAACGTGAAGTATTACGAGGATTTGGCCAATCATTTAGGAAGTGTATCACGTTTTCAATTATTAGGATATTTATTTTCCGGACAAAAAATACCTGAAATGGATAATAGAATACCAGCTATTGAAGGCGAAATGGGAGGGTATAAATATTACTCTTTTTCAATTGAACCAGAAAAACTTTTAAAGGTAGGTTATGTATTACATAGAAATAATGCAAATAAGGGAATGATGCCAACCTATCAAAGGATTATTAAGAAAAATAGACTAACTTCTATACAGTCTTTTGTAGAAAATGGTGGATTCTTTCCCAATTCTCTTATAATAAATATTGAAGCGAAAAAAATAAATTTTGATTATTCAGAACGACAGGTAGAAAATGCTCTTTCGAGAATCGGGGTTCTTCATCTACCTAAAGTATATAGGTCAGCCTATATTATTGACGGGCAACATAGACTTTATGGTTATGCGAATTCAAAATATGCACAAACAAATTCAATCCCTGTTGTTGCTTTTATAAATTTAGAAAAATATCAGCAAGTAAAACTATTTATGGAGATAAATGAAAATCAAAAAGCTGTTCCTAAAAATTTAAGAACAACTCTAAATGCTGATATACTAGGAGCATCAAAATATTTTTTTGAAAGACAAATTGCTCTAAAATCTCAAATTGCCCAAAATCTAGCAGAAGATTTAGACTCTCCGTTACTACAAAGGATCATTGTTGGAGAAAATCCAACGACTGAAAGATGTAACATCACTTTAGATACTATTCAGCAAGCGCTAGATCAAAGTGACTTTTTTGATATGTATTCTAAAAAAAGTAATGATTTATTGGTGCAAGGAACACTGGATACTGGCACTAACGAAGAAACAGAAGTTATTGTTATGAAGTTTTTAAAGGAAAATTTTTATTATATTGAACAAAAATTACAAGGCGAGTGGAATGAAACGGAAAAGTCTAGAAATTTTTTAGTAACAAACCCTGGTATTTATAGTTTAATAAAAGTAATGAATGATATTGTTAATTTCATAACTGAACAAGATAATATTGATATAAAAAAAATCTCAATTGAAGAATTATTAGAAAAGATGAAAATATATCTTGATGTGATTATCTCCTTCTATAAAAATGTATCCTTTGATGAGCGAACTAAAATCAAAAAAACATATGGAGGTAATGGGAAGAAGCTATATTGGAGAACGTTACAAAAAGAGCTTCACAGAGAGTTTCCGGAGTTTTCTCCAGCTGAAATGATCTCATTTTGGAAAGATAATGATAAGCGATTTAATGAAATTACGTACTCCTATATAAGGGAGATAGAACTTTATATGCGTGAAGATTTTAAAGAGAAATTACAAGAGAAATATGGTGATGATTGGTTTAATAAGTTGCCTAAAACTGTTTATGATCAAGCAAATAAATTAGCTTCAGATAAAAATTATGGGCAACCTCAAGAAAAAGCGGTAGATCCTTGGACGTGTCTAAATTTCATTCATTTTAGAGATATCGCACTTAATAATTGGCAAGATCTATTCTCAAATAAATATACATTACCAGAAGAAAAGGGAAGAAGTGGAAAAAAAGAAGATAAAACAAAGTGGATGGTGAAATTATCAGGTATAAGAAATGAAAATTCCCATGTATATGTCAGTGTGAAGGAAGAAGAGTATAAGTTTGCCGAAAAAATTCATAATTGGCTGATAAAATGAATAATGTATTAAAGAACGAAGAAGATGCATATATGGATAGTGATGAAAAATGAAAAACCTAACTATAATAGCAGTTCTTTGCTCTAGCATTCTTTTAACTGGTTGCAGCAATACGTCTTCCAAAAATGCCGAAGTCAAAGAGCAACCAACAGAAAAAAGCAATTCAAATGCAACACCTAAACCCAAAGAAGAAACATCACCAGAAGTCAAAAAAGCAAACTACTACTCTTATCTCGATGAAGTGGATCGTTCCAACATACAATCATCAACAGTAGAGTCTTTTCTAATGTACGATAATACCAACCCAAAAAGTCTTCAAGAAAATACAAACACTATTTTCTTAGCACGAGTAATCTCTATAGATAAAGCGGATGTAGATGCTAATCTTTCTGAAACCGACAGCAACAGCATTTTACCTGACACTTACGGAAAGCTAGAAGTATTGAAAAATATCGAAGGAACAACAGATAAAGAAGTATCATTTATCAGATCAGGCGGTATTATCAAGGAAAAAGACCGTTTTAAAAATGCTGAAAAAGAAGAAGTGGACAAACACAATCGTTTGAGAGCTGAATCAGGACGTCCGCCTATTACTCAGAGTGAGGATTAGGTGGAAGTGAGAGAAGATGGTGACATTGAACTTCAAGCAGGTGAGGTATACTTGTTTTTTGCTACGTATAGTGAAGAAAGAGGAGCATACATTCTAGAAGGCTATCAGTATGGTGCTTTGCTACTAGAAGATGAGGAACAACCAATTTCAAGAACACGTTCAACCCCAAATGAAATTGGAAAAACATGGAAAATCAAGAATGTTTCTACAGGTGAGGAACAAGATCTTGGCGATTATTTAAAAAACGAGTGAGGAATTGAAACGCAAAAAAACTAGTCTAAAAAGCCTAAGTATAATCAAAATAAAGTAAAAAGCTTCAAGATTTTTTATTATAAATCTTGAGGCTTTTTTGTTCATTTTCGTATAATAGTGTGGATAATAACCAGAAGTAGCACTGGAACTACAACATTAAATACATATATTTTATAACTCGTTGAAATGAAGAGTATGATCATATTTGCTAATAGAATAACTCCTAACAAAAATAGAATAAACCATGTAAAAACGCTATGTGTATTTAGAAAAAAAGAGCTTTGTATCAAATTAAACAGAAGAATCATTACGATAACAATATTTATGCAAAGAGCTAAGTACTTTATAAGCTTTTCATTGTGAGAGCTTTCTTTTTTTTCAGAACTTTCTTCAGATAACAAAAACGATAAATGGATATTATAGAAATCACAAATTTTATTTAACGTTTGAACGTCTGGGATCGTTTTCCCATTTTCCCATTTTGAAATAGTTTGTCTTGTCACAAATAGCTGTTTCGCCAAATCTTCTTGTGTGTAGTTATTCTTCGTTCTTAATGTTTTTAGTTTGTAACCTAAAGAATCCATAATTCCTCCCTATGTAAATATAAATATGCACAATTGTATTTTAACACAATTCACATTTAAAATTAATAATGGTTTATTAATGCTGTAAAAAATGAAGTGCTGAAAAGGCGGTATATAGGCATGGAACCGTGAGTTTCCATGATGGAAACTTAAGCGTACAGGCTTTTTTTCGTCATGTAGCTTGATAAGTTCTTTATAAAAATGACTAAATGATAGTAAGCTAAGTTTGTACCAGTTATTCTTCTAGAAAGGTTGCATATATATGATTAAAAAAATAAATTTTTGTTTATCAACGATCATTTTTCTGTTATTGCTATTTTCTGCTAATAGCCTACTAAAAGGATTAGATATAAAAAAGGCACTTTATGATAATACGAAGGAACTGCATATTGTTTATGAGCCCGGAACCAATTATAAACAGCTTGTTCATGATCTTTACGAGACTTCTCTTAAAGATGATGTGACAATTTCACAGTACAATTTTACTGCGAAAAATACATTAAGCATTCTCTCAACCAATCCGAAGATAAATCCATTCTTTCACTTGAGATCGGGCGTATTTCCTACTAATTCAGAAGATTCTTATGTGGCGAACTATTCTGATGGAAATCGAAAAAATATAGGGAGTATCAATTTACCTAGTGATTACTTAAAAATCAAACTTTATTCATTTGAATACGTGAAAAATATTGGACTAGGAAATGTTTTCTACATTCAAGGGAAAGGAAGCCATAAAAAGCTTATTGATGTATTCAAAAAATACGGAACTATCAAGATAGCTAACCCAGTTATGTCAGATACATTTACAGTCAATATCTACCAAAATCTGATTACGTTGTATTTGATTGTATTTTTCTTTGTTTCTATCATTTCATTAGCATTTTCACAAAGGAAAATGATTTCTTTGAAAAAAATCTTGGGCTATTCTATTCGACAAATTGTATTCCAATCCATTAAGTCAACTTTTTCTATAGTATACGGACTGCTACTAGCTTTAACTCTATATGTTATTTTATCTAGGGATATAACTCTCAACCTAGTATGGTCATTATTACTTTGCTTATGTATTTACTTGTTATCGTTAATAGTTTATAGTTCGATCGTAGTATTTTTGTATCAGTTTACAAATGTAAAGAATAATATAAAGGGAGCTGCGCCAAGTAAATTATTAACAATAATCCTTGGAGGAGCGTTGTGTATCACATTATTTCTATTTCTTGGGAAATCACAAGAAATAAAGCAGGAGTTCAAACATTATAATAAGATAAAGCAATCAACGCAATTGTGGGCAAAAACTGAAAATCTATATAAGACAAATATAACAAATCAACTAGATAGAGGGGACCCATTAGAAGAAACAACCTATTTGAAAAATGCTCAATTATTTTATGAAAAGATTTCAAAAAAACATAAAACATTTATAATAGCTCCATATAACTATACTGTTTTAAATGACTCAAAAGGAAAACCCATGATCATTGGACAAGATAGAATACCTGATCAAGAGGAATATATTACTTCGCCAGGAGGGGCGGATATCACCATTGACACAAATTATTTAAAGGTTAACCCCATAAAATTTATTAACCCATCTGAAATGGAACAAATGAATGCAGATGCTAATACACGGTCATTGTTAGTGCCTCAAAAATACCAAAAATATGAAGCCGAAATCAAGCAAAACTATTTATCAGATCTGAAGTTCAGGCTAACGGAAGATCCTCCAAATGGATTGATTTCATTAGACAAAGTAAAAATTCAAGTACTGTATGTTGAAAATCAACAAAAGTATTTCACTTATAACTCATTTTATGGAACCCAAGCGGACGAAAATAAAATTGAAGATCCTATAGCTGTAGTCGTAAACCCCAAATTAATGGATGGACTCTTTTGGGGGAATATTTTGACGATGAATGGCGGTCTGTTCATTGATTTTGATAGTACATCGAAAAAAGAGCCTTTTGACCTGATTAAACAAGATGTGAAAGACTCAGGTCTCAATGGTATTTTGAATTTTACGTTATCAGTTTTTAAAGAACGAGGAGAAGAAACGGCAAGAAATGAAGCGAATGTCTTTAACCTAAGTATCCAATATAGTATCTTGATTATTTTGATTATCACGTTGAATGTTCAAATTATGTATATCTTATTCAAGTTGAATGCAAAAAAACGATTGGTAAAAGAAATATTGGGGTATTCAGTATTTAATCAAATGACAGATATTGTGTTGATTCCAATACTCATAGAGTTGATTACTTTAGTTCTCTTTAATGCTTTACATTCTCAAACTTCGGTTGTAGTAATACCGCTTGTCATCATTATATTATTGAACAGCTTCATTTATGGATGCATCTATTTGAATAGTAAGTCTATTACTTTGAAAGGAGATTTTTATGATATTTGAAGCAAATAATTTATCGATTGAAATCAATAAGAAGAAAATTGTCACCAATTTTGACTTATCAGTAAAAGCAGGAGATTTTGTTTTAATAACTGGTAAGAGTGGTACAGGAAAAACGACGCTCATTAATAATTTGAGCTTATTGGAGAAGGGCTATAAAGGAAGTTTAAACTATGAACAATTTGAAAATACGACAAAAAACTGCCAAAGAATTAGAAAAAATGTAATCAGCTATATGTTTCAAAACTATGGGTTACTAGAAAATATGACGGTTTTAGAAAATCTTAAACTGGCTATTAAATACAATAAATCCTTTAAAAAAAATGATCTGACGATTCTTTTAGAAAAATTTTCATTGCCAGAATCTATTTTAACGAAAAAAGTATTTCTATTAAGTGGAGGAGAACAGCAAAGAATAGCTCTGATTCGTTCATTACTGAAGCCGTTTGAGATTATTTTTGCTGATGAACCAACAGGGAATTTAGATGAGGAAAATGCTGCCTTTATAATCGAGTATTTTCACTATTTAGTAACAGAAAAAGGGAAAGCAGTTGTATTAGTTACGCATGATAAACAGTTGTTGAAGTATGCTTCTTTAGTTATAGATTTAGACCTTGAACAGACTCATTAGATATAGGGAATAGCCAAAAAAGAGTATGAACAACACGTAAGCCTTCTGAGCAGTGACGTTCATACTTTTTTTACTTTTCTCATAATAAAGTAATTTTTACCAAAAAGAAATGCAAATTTCCCAAACTTTCGCTATAATAAAAGAAAATAACCAAAACAGGAAGTGTAACCATGAAAAAAGCAGACCGACAACGGTTGATCAAGCAACTGATCACAGAAAATGAAATAGAAACCCAAGACGACCTGATTGCACTTCTTGAACAATCTGGTGTCAAAGCAACCCAAGCCACTGTTTCAAGAGATGTTCGTGAGATGAGCATCGTGAAAACCCACGGCTCAGATGGTCGAGTGAAGTATGCTTTATTCTCTCAACAACAAGCATCCAGCAGTGAGGAAAAACTAAAAGAATCCGTGAAAGACTCAGTGATTCGCATGGAACGTGTTCAATTTATGGTAATCGTCCATACAGATATGGGCGCAGCAGATGTGGTAACAAATTTTTTAGATGAAGTCAGCTATGAAGAAATTGCAGGAACTGTCGCAGGAGTGGATACAATCATTATTATTGCTCGTTCAGAAGATGACGCAATAGCTGTTGTTGAACGTTTTGAAGCGATGATAGATTAAAACAAAACCAATCAAAAAATGAAGGGAGATTTGGTTACATGGAATTGAAAGCGTTACAAAACGGGTCGGACATAAGAGGAATAGCAGTAGAGCATGAGGAAAAAACAGCGAACTTAACACCAGCGCAAGTCGGGAAAATTGCAGTAGGAATGGTTCATTGGCTTCGTGATGAGAAAAACTTAGCTGAAAAACATCAATCGGTAAAATTAACAATCGGTATCGGTCATGATAGTCGTATTTCAGCAGATAGCTTGAAACAAGCATTAATCGACAGTTTCGTTGAGCAAAATGTTGAAGTGTTAGATTTTGGTTTGGCCACAACGCCAGCCATGTTTATGACCACGCAATTTCCGCAATATGATTGTGATGCAGCGATTATGATTACAGCGAGTCATTTGCCTTATTATTTTAATGGATTGAAGTTATTCACGAAATCTGGCGGAGCAGAAAAAGCGGATATTACCTATATTTTAGAACACGCAGACGAACCTACACTTGTAGCAAAAGGTTCAGTAACCAAAACCTCGATTTTAGATGATTATTCCGCTGATTTAACGGAGAAAATTCGTAAAGGCATGAAAACAACAGAAGCAAAACCTTTATCTGGTTTTCATATTATAGTAGATGCTGGGAATGGAGCCGGCGGTTTCTTTGCGGAAAAAGTCCTAGCGAAACTTGGCGCGGATATCACAGGTTCACAATTCTTAGAACCTGACGGCATGTTCCCTAATCATATTCCAAATCCAGATAATAAAGAAGCGATGAACAGCATTCAACAAGCTGTGTTAAAAAACAAAGCTGATTTAGGGGTGATTTTTGATACAGATGTGGACCGCTCAGCAGTGGTGGATGCATCAGGTGAAGTCATCAACCGAAATAACTTGATCGCTGTCTTAGCGACGATCGTTTTAGCTGAATATTCAGGCAGCAATATTGTGACAAACTCACCAACTTCAAGCCATTTGAAAGCGTTTATCGAATCCATTGGCGGCAAACAAGTGCGTTATATTTCTGGTTACCGCAATGTAATCAATAAAATGATCGAACTCAACGATGAAGGAATCGATACACAATTAGCAATCGAAACAAGCGGACACGCAGCTTTTAAAGAAAACTATTATTTAGATGATGGTGCCTACGTTATTGCTAAAATCCTGATGCTGCTGCCTAAATTAAAAAAAGAAGGCTCTACATTGGGTGAATTGATTAGTTCATTAAAACAACCAGCAGAAACTCAAGAATTACGGTTTGAAATTTTAGACAGTCACGTTCGTGATTATGGTGAACAAGTGATTCGAGATTTAAGTGGTTTTGTTACAAGTCAACGAGGGATGAAAATCGATCCTGAAAATCATGAAGGAATTCGAGTAAATGTTTCTGATGACTATGGCAGTGGCTGGTTTTTACTACGCATGAGTTTGCATGAACCATTGTTAGTGTTGCAAGTAGAGAATGATCAAACTGGAATGAATCAAAAGGTTTTAGAAGAATTAGCAGGTTTCTTTGAAGGATATAAACAGTTGGATTTGACGAAATTAAATGAAGTATTGAGTGAATAATAAAAGCTAGGAAAGAACAAAACGTTCTCTCCTAGCTTCTTTAACTTACCATAAACCAGGTTCAGCAATTGCCACAATCGATTCTCTAGTAAATGGATGCGTCAGATGTAGCTCATAAGCATGAAGCATCAAGCGCCCGATAGGCTTTGGATGATACAAAGGATCACCAATGATTGGATGTCCAATGCTTTTTAAATGGACGCGAATCTGATGTGTCCGACCCGTTTCCAACACACAGTAAACGGTTGTTTGATTTGATTTTTTCACATAAGAGTCAACGTCAACATGAGTCACAGCCATATCTCCACGACGCTCATCAACCACACGTTTTCGGCGGTCATGTCGATCACGCCCAATTTTTTTCCGAATGATCAAAGACTCTTTTAGATGCCCTGAAACAACCGCTTGATAGCGCCGATAGATTTGTTTACTTTCCAGTAAGCGTCCTAAAATCGGCAACACAAAAGGATTTTTAGCAAATAAAATTGCACCACTTGTTTCTTTATCTAACCGATGAACAACATATGGTATTTGGTTTTTAGGCGCTAAGTAAGCGGCTAAATGGTTAAGTAGGGTATCATTTTCATCTGGTTGATTAGGGTGAGTTTTCATCCCAATCGGTTTATTTAAAATAATCACATGTTCATCTTCAAATAATACATTAACGTTAGACTCGTTCCCTAAAAGAATTGTAGGTGTTGGATAATCTTCTGGTTCAAACTGTAAAGTAATAACATCGCCACTTTTTACAAAAAAATGGAATAAAGCTGGCTCTCCATTGATTGAAACATTTTTTCGAGTGCGTAAAAAGTGTCGTACTTTGCGAGGAACAAGCCATTCTTGTTCAAGTAATTCTCGAACAGTTTGCTTTTTAAAATTTTTAGGTAACTGGATGGATAATTCCATTTGTTTTCCACCTTTTCAATAATGTTCTCTCTTAGTTTAACAAAAGGAAGGATAAGTTCAAGTGGTTGGGTAGAATTAAGTTGGATGTAAGGATGAAGTTACGTTTTTTAGAGGGGCTAGCAGAGGGAAACCACGTTCCTAATAGTTAATTTGTACTGTCTATTGTCTAGTTGAATTTTTTCGCAATTCATAGAAATTTAGAAGTAAGGAAAGTTTCCTCACTTTGTTTTTTTAGCGTTATCCAATGTTTTTTAGTCGTAGGTGATTGGTGATTCACAAGTAAGGAGACTTCTCTCTCAGCAGTCGCCAAGTAGTGTTCATCATCTGTTCTGGCGTAGACAATCACAGTGATACACAACAAAATACCCGTCCTTTGGGGAAGGACGGGAAAGGAGTTAAAAATGAAAAAGTGTTTTGTTAGGGTTGTTTGTTGGTATACATATATAATACAAACTAAATGTGAATTTTTTGTGTATTAAATTATCCAAAATTGTAAATTTTTTCTAAAGAAGTATTTAAGTTTTACACAAACGTCCAATTACTAATTCTCTTTCATCGTATTGATCAAGCGTTTTGTCCAATTAAAGTCTGTTTTTGTGATTGTATCATTACCAAATTGTTTGCCATCCCGATCGATCGCATAGACAAACATACCGCCTTTTTGTCCGTCTTTTGGATTCCATTTTGCATAAGCATAAGCACGGCTTGTTTCATAAGGTTCTACAGTATCATTCCAACGATTATGATCCAGTTCTTCTGGGAAAGAGATGCCAGGGAGAAACTGTTGCGGAGTAACTGAAGTTTTGTACGTATTCCATGTAGTATCTAAGGAACTAGCTGAGCGACCGTAAGCCTGGATAAATAGATAGTCAACGTAAGTAGCGACTTTTTTGAATAAGGAATGGTTATCTGCATTTGTATCATAAATCAACAATTTTCCAGTATTAGAATTAGGACCTAATTTTTTAGATAATGCTTTGAACGTACCAACAGCCATTTCTTCTTGCTTAGCAGTCAAACTAGATTCCATGTCAATATCCAGCCCGTCTAAATTCCATGGTGTTAGATAAGTGTCAATTAATTGTTGCGCGTATTTTTCATATTCAGCAGTTGTTGGAGTAGTGCCTACATGTGGGACATTCCAAACCTCTCTGATATCAATCGTCCGAATCACGCGAGTTCCTCTAGCATGCAATGTCGGAACATAAGTGTTTTTCAACGTATCCCAAAACTTCTGTTGATTGGTTCCTGGATTGACATAATGAAAAACAGAAACAATATCTACACCTTCAGGAATATCTGTCATGGCAGTAACGTTTTGATCAGGCAGTGTTGAATTTGCATCATGAGGCATGGTAACATCTCGCCAAGTGCGATAATAAGCCATCATGATTGGATCTTTCGAATTTGTTTGCGTAGCATCTGATTGACTAGGCAGTAAACTAAAACTTAGTAAAAAGAAAATCGGAATAAGTAAAAATGTTAGCTTTTTAGACATAAAAATTCTCCTCTGCTATTTTTTGTAAAACGGTTACATTTCAAAAGAAGTGTAGCATAAAGAAATCTATAATAAAAGTTAGAAATGTTTGGACTTGAGATCTAGGTAGAAGTTTCATATCATGTAGCCGTACTTGAAAATTTTCTCAGAATAAAAAAGAGACCCACTCTTTGGGGAAGAGTGGGAAAAGGAGTTAAAAAATGAAAAAGTGTTTTGTTAGGGTTGTTTGTTGGTATACTTATATAATAAAGGCAAGATATGAATTTTTTATGATCAAATTTATGTTAAAATAGCACTTTTTTTCAATGAAAGTAAGAATTTATACTTTAAATAGTTGTTGTTATAGATGAAACCAGCGATTTCTTGACAGATTCTTAAGCTTTTCTACATAAAAACAAAAGAAAAGCATGATAAAATAGGCAAAACATAATTTATGTGTACTATTCATGCTAAAGCCGTATGAATAGTAGTAGGTAACTGTGTTAAAATAGCTTAGAAACTTTTATATAAAGAGGGAGTACTATGGACTTTAAAACAATTATGGGAAAAATAAAAGCTGGATTTAAAAGCTTTTGGACTTGGATCAAACCATATCTTATTCGGTTTCATCATTGGAGAAAGCGAATTTGGAAAAAATATCAAATCAACAAAATAATTTTACTTTTAGGTCTAGTTGTTGTTTTAGTAACTAGTATTTATCTATTCACATTAGCTAAATCAGCGAATGTCGGCGCTCTGAAAAAAGGGCTGGAAGAATCCACTGTTATTTATGATAAAAATGGAGATGAAGCAGGAAAGCTGTTTGGGCAAAAAGGAACAGTTGTCACTATTGATCAAATTTCTCCTTATGTGAAAGATGCCTTGATCTCAACGGAGGATCGAAACTTTGAGACGCATCATGGTTATGACATCAAAGGTTTACTTCGTGCTGTTGTCGGAAAATTGAGTTTTGGAAAAATTGGCGGCGGTGGTGGCGGTAGTACGATCACTCAGCAACTAGCCAAAAACGCGTATCTGACACAAGAGCAAACCATGACTCGAAAAGCAAGAGAGTTATTTTTAGCGATCGAGATCGAGAAAAAATATGACAAACAACAGATTCTAGAAATGTATCTCAATAATTCATATTTTGGTAACGGAGTTTGGGGAATCGAAGACGCATCACATAAATATTTTGCTGTTAGTGCAAGTGAACTTTCAGTCGGGCAAGCAGCAACTTTAGTTGGAATGTTGAAAGGCCCAGGTATTTATAACCCGATAGACTATGTTGAAAATGCAGTGAATCGCCGTAATACAGTTTTGCAGTTGATGGTAGACAATGGCAAATTATCTCAAGGAGAAGCCGATGCGCAAGCGGGTGTAGATATGGGGAGCATGTTGGCCGATAATTACTCTGACCAAAATTCAGATTACAGATATCCATACTACTTTGATGCGGTCATCGATGAAGCGGTCAATAAATATGGCTTAAAAGAAGAAGATTTACTGAATAAAGGTTATAAAATCTATACAGCATTAGATCAGAACTATCAAAAATCGATGGAGCAAACCTACGCCAATGATGCTTTATTCCCGCCAAATGCCGAAGATGGGGCAATGGTTCAAAGTGGCTCCGTTGCACTTGATCCAAAAACAGGTGGTGTGCAAGGTGTTGTTGGAGGGCGAGGGGAACACGTTTATCGCGGCTTTAACTTTGCCACACAAACGAAACGTTCACCAGGATCATCATTAAAACCAATTTCGGTTTATACGCCTGCTTTAGAATCTGGGATGAAAGCAAGCAGTATTTTAGAAGATAAGCCACAAGATTATTATCCAGCCGAAAACTACAGCCGCACAAATGCAGGTGAAGTACCAATGTATCAGGCACTAGGCGAAAGTTTGAACTTACCAGCAGTTTGGACATTGCATAAAATTGGGTTGGACAAAGGCTTTGAGAAAACGCAAAAATTCGGGATTCCTTTAGCAAAAGAAGATAAGTATTATGGTTTGGCTTTAGGTGGCTTGAAAACAGGGGTGTCACCGTTGACTATGGCCAATGCCTATAGCCCGTTTGCTACAGGAGGTTCTCAATCAGAAGCACATTTGATCAACAAAATCGTTGATTCAACGGGTGCTGTGATTGAAGACAATACAAATGCTAAGAGCAAACAAATCATTACCAAAGATGTAGCTGATCAAATGACTAGCATGCTTTTAGGTGTTTTCAGCTCAGGTACAGGGGTTAACGCAGATCCAGCCGGCTATGTTATGGCTGGAAAAACTGGAACAACTGAAACGAACTTTGATACTGATAAGACCAATGACCAATGGGTTGTCGGCTATACACCAGACGTTGTTATTGCAACATGGCTTGGTTTTGAACAAACAAGTGAAAGTCATTATTTACAAGGAAGCAGTGCTACACATGCCTCAACCGTTTTTAGCAGTCAAGCTCAAGGAATCATGGCCAATACGGCTCAAACGCCATTTACAGTAGCTGATGCGTATGCAACGGGCGGTGAAATGATGGCAGCAGGTCAAACACCTTCTGAAACGAATGATGCTTGGAAAGATAGCGTGAAGGACATCGGTGGACAAGTTAAAGAAGGGGCCAAAGATATCGGCGAACAAGTTAAAGAAGGCGCTAAAGATATCGGAGGCAAAATTAAAGACGGTTGGGACAACACCAAAAATGGTCTAAAAGATTTCTTTGGTGGTTTGACTGGAGAATAATCGGTTTGAAAACGAATCAAAGAATGGTACAATCAAAGAGAAGAATCTATAGAAACGAGGGAGATTGAATGAGTAATATTTATGATACAGCCAATCAAGTAGAACGCGAAATCCGCGAATTAGCAGAATTTAAAGCATTAGAGCAAGCATATGAGGATGTAAAAGCGGACGAAGAAGCATACAAATTATTCAAAGAATTCCAAGCGTTCCAACAAGGATTACAAGAAAAACAAATGCGTGGTGAAGAATTCTCAGAAGAAGACGCAGAAAAAGCACAAGCGTTAGCAACTGAAGTTCAAAAAGCGCAAGTGATCAACCAATTGATGGAGAAAGAACAAGCATTTAGTTTGATCGTGAATGACTTAAACCGCATTATTATGACTCCAATCCGCGATTTATATAACGATTAATAAGAAATAAAACAACGAACGATAGCACTCAGATATAAAGCGTATTTTAGATTATAGAGACTTGAACGAGACTAAACAAAGTTTTGTTCAGGTCTTTTTTTATGCTCAAGTAATCAAAGTCCTTTTCCAAATCTAGCAACAATAGCGTGTTTAAAACTATCGAACAGGTAACGAATAAAAGGAAGTGAGTAATTCATTTACTCTCTTAAAGAGAAATAAATAAGACTTTTCTTTCATAAAAAAAACACCCGAAATCTTAAAAAATATCCCAATTCCCTCTATTTTAATGATATAGTAATACTAAATGAAAACATGATTGGGGAACAAAAAGTATGATTGGTATTTATGATTACACAGTAATACTGACTTATGGAAATGCTATTTTTTCTATTGTTGGTATGTATCTAGCACTTACACAGCACGTTGTTGAGGCT
Organism: Candidatus Enterococcus ikei; assembly: GCF_017316105.1. Classification (NCBI taxonomy): domain Bacteria; kingdom Bacillati; phylum Bacillota; class Bacilli; order Lactobacillales; family Enterococcaceae; genus Enterococcus; species Candidatus Enterococcus ikei. The sequence continues at coordinate 13,278 of NZ_JAFLWD010000048.1, read as the reverse complement.
ATTTTTTGTTTAGTTCTTTCTGGTATTTGTGATATGTTTGATGGTTTTGTTGCAAATCTTAAAGAACGTACTAAAAGTGAGATGAACTACGGCATTCAGATCGATTCACTAGCTGATTTGATCAGTTTTGGCGTTTTTCCAACAGTTTTAGGCTATGCATCAGGTTTGACACAAGGAATTTATTTGCCATTATTTGTTTTTTATATTTTAGCTGCATTAATCCGTTTAGCGCATTATAATGTGACGGAAATGGAAAGAAAAGAACAATCTAGCGGTTGCAGAGAATATTATGAAGGCTTGCCAGTTACGAGCAGTGCGGCGTTGATACCGTTGTTATTCTTTATTGCAGGACGTTTGCATATCGCAATTTCCCTCGTTTATCCAGCAGCATTATTGATTATTGGATTCCTGTTTATTTCAAAAGTGAAAATCAAAAAAATCGATCCGCGAAAATTGATTTTTGGTGCTTTTTTAGGCGCAGTTTTAGCCTTTATTATTCGTTAAATCAAAAGGGGTAAAGACATGGACAAACGTTTCAAAACAAGTGCTATCATTGAAAATGATAGTTACTCATTACGTTTTTTATATAAAAATCCACTGGGGCGTTTTCTTTTAAAAATCATGATTCAACCACCGCTTACAAAAGTTGCCGGTGCTTATTTGAATAGCTTTTTTTCAAAGGGAATGATCAACACCTTTATTAAAAAAAATGAGTTACAAATGGCAGACTATCTACCTACAAAGTATACGTCGTTCAATCATTTTTTTATGCGAGAAATCAAGCCCGAAAAACGCCCAGTACCACAGGAAGAAACGGACTTAGCGGCTCCTTGTGATGGCAAGGTGACTGTATATTCGATAGATAAACAGAGTACATTCAAAGTGAAACATTCTGAATATAATCTTATAGAGTTATTGGATAGTACAGATCTTACGAATGAATGGCAAGGTGGCTGTGCTGTTATTTTTCGTTTAACACCAGATGATTATCATCATTATTATTTTATAGATGAAGGGAACATTACCGGGCATCAGAAAATAGCTGGTATTTTTCATACGGTCCAACCAATAGCGACGCACACAGAACCCGTATTTTCAAGAAATTCAAGAGAAGTGACAGTCATTGAGACGAAGCATTTTGGGAAAATCGCCCAAATCGAAGTTGGAGCTTTGATGGTAGGTAAAATCAAGAATGTAAAAAATTCAGGAAGTTGTCAGCGTTTTGAGAAAAAAGGCTGGTTTGAATTCGGTGGCTCAACGGTTATCTTGTTATTTCAAAAAAATCAAGTGAAGATCGATCCAGAAATATGGGCGAACACTGAAAATAATTTTGAAACAATCGTAAAATTTGGTCAAGTAGTTGGTCAGAAACGTGGAGGAACGCTATGAAAAAATTGGCGTTTTTGATTATTGCGCTGTTATTTTTGTTAGGAAATATTTATATCGGCAGAAAACTTCTCTTAATACTAGAACACTTTTATTTTTTTAACCACCCATTTATTTTATGGGGAGTTATCAGCTTGTTTTCTATTACATCGATTGCGACGCTTTTATTGTTTGATATGAATGTTGGTGGAGTGGTCGGTAAAATGGGTAGTTATTGGTTATCTTTTTGGTTCGTTTCCTTAGTTATTTTTGGATTAACTGAATTGATTCTCAAAGTTACCAGAAAAATTACAACTATTCAGTCAAACAACGAGCTCGTTGTTTGGATCACTGCTGCGGTTTTGATTGTTATTTTGGTTTGCTATGGTTCATGGCATGCGCAGCAAATCAAAACGATGAATTATCAAGTAACGATTGATCGCCCTGGAAATGACAGACAGAAAAAGTTAAAAGCTGTACTGATCAGTGATGTGCATCTAGGTTATGTTAATGATGTGAAAAAACTGGAAAAAATCGTAACGAAAATCAATCAAATGAATCCAGCTATTATTTTTATTTCTGGTGATCTATTTGATGGGAATTTTAAAGCATTGCAAGATACAGAGGGAATGAAAAAGCAATTTAGACGACTTTCTTCGACTTACGGAACGTACATGTGTTGGGGAAATCATGACGCTGGTGAAACCTTTGATCAAATGAAAGAACTTGTTGAATCATCGAATATTACTTTACTAGAAGATGAAATGACCGTTGTTGGTGAAGAAATTTTAGTTGTTGGTAGAAAAGACAGTCGTCCAATCGGTTCACAAGCTGGTGATCGGAAAAGCATTCAAGAACAATTTGAAAAAGTAGGCAACCAACTTCCAAAAATTATTTTAGATCATCAACCTTCAAATATTGATGAATACAAGCATTCGAATGAATTGATTCTTTCTGGACATACACATCAAGGACAAATTTTTCCGTTTAGTTTAGTGACAAAAGCGTATTTTACTGTAGATTATGGTTATTATCGTAAAGATAAAAACAGCCCTCAAGTAATTGTTTCCTCAGGGGTTGGAACGTGGGGACCACCGATGCGGATCGGAACGCAAAGTGAAATCGTCCAAATTGATATTACAATAAAATAAAGCATTATACAGAGGTTAGAGTGCACTCTTTGAGTGGGATTTCTATCTCTGTATTTTTATATCACTAAAAAAATGAAAAACGAACAAATTTTCGTATGTTTTTACTGACCGATTCTTAATAAAATGATATGATTAAGGAAATGCATGAGGACGGATAGGAGGATCTAATGAAAGTATTGCACACGGCAGATTTACATCTGGATCGGTCTTTTGAAGGCCTAAAAAACATTCCAAAACAACTTGCTGAAAAGCTACAGCAAGCCAATCAAGAAGTAATTACAGCAATTGTTGATATAGCAATAAAAAATCTGGTAGACGTAGTTATATTTGCCGGAGATACTTTTCACCAAAGTCGGACATCGATTCGAACGCAGGCGTATTTTATCGACGAGATGAAACGCTTAGAGCAGGCAAAGATTCCTGTGTTTATAACATTTGGTAATCATGATTATTATGCAGCTGAGCGGTACTGGTTTGATTTTCCAAAAAATATGTTTCTTTTTCAGAAAGAACAAGTGGAGACACATTATTTTATGACGAAAAATCAAGAAAAAGTAGCAGTCTCAGGATTTAGCTATGAACATCCCTGGATCAATACGAATAAGCTTTCTACATTTCCATTAAAAGATCAATCGGCGGATCTTCATATCGGTATTTATCATGGAGATACGACTAATAATGGACAACAGAATTATGCGCCGTTTTCATTTAGCGAGATGAAAACAAAAGGCTATGATTACTGGGCATTGGGCCATATCCACCAGCCACAAGTAGTAAGTGCAGATCCCTTGATTGTCTATCCAGGAACGCCGCAAGGACACACAAAAAAAGAACGAACAGTCCAAGGGGTAGCAATTGTTTCAGTAGAATCAGGACATGCAACAGTTCGTTTCGAGCCTGTAGCCCAAATTGCATGGCAAGTGGAGAAATATTCATTGCGTCAAGCTGGAAGTTTGCAAGAAGCATTGAGTCTCCTTACAGAACTGCTCATGAAGGGCGTAAAAGACCAAAGACAGGTTATTTTAAAAGAAATTCAGTTAACAGATACAGAACAATTAGGGGAAGAATTTCGAATATCCTATGAAAATGGCGAGCTGCTTTATTATCTTCAAACCACGTTACTGCAGCAAAGTAATCAATCCCTCTTTTTATTTCAAGTTAAAGTAGTGTCAGAAGATCTTGATAAAAAAGTCGTGATCGCTGCAACGCCAGAGTTATTAAAGCAATTAGAACTAAATTATATACAGCCAGAGATTTTTTCCAACACACTGCAAGAACTAGTTCAAAATCCGTTATTTTCTTCTGTTGTAAAGATAAATGAAGAGTGGCGTGAACGCAGTGTGGAGCACGCTGATCAAAAGATCAAGGAAGATTTTGTTATTCAGGAGGATCAGTCATGAAACTCATTGCGATAGAACTTGTTGGATTTGGTAAATGGCAGCAACAAAAGATTGAGTTTCTACCAAAGAACCAATTGTTGTTTGGACCAAATGAGATTGGAAAATCAACGATTTATCAGTTTATCCAAGCCATGCTTTTTGGATTTCCTGCAAAAGGCAAGCGAAAAAAAGATTATCAACCAAAAAATGGCGCAGCTTATGGTGGACGTTTGTGGTTTACGCATCCGATTTATGGAGAAGTGCAAGTTGAACGTTTCAAAGGGCAAAATAAAGGCCAAGCGAAAGTTTATTTCAATGACCAAATCGGTGATGAGGCGCTGTTGGAAAAGATGATCCATCCGCTGACTAAAGAGTTATTTCAGTCTGTCTTTACCTTTCAACAAGAACAACTTAGTCAACTAGAAAAATTAACTGAAGAAGAACTGCAGACATCTTTGCTCTCTTTAGGACTTTCTGGAAGTCAGCAGTTATTATTGAGCAGAGAAGAGTATTTTAAGGCCGCTCAGATGATCTACAAGGGCAAAGGCAGTCAACCACCATTAAATCAAAAGCTGAATGCCTATCAAAGTCTACAACAACGCATTAACGAAAAAGAACAGCAGGAGTATCCATATCAGCAGTTAGTGACGGAATTAGCAACTACAAAACGTCTGATCGAAGAAAAGCATCAAACGGCTCAAGAAATAAAGCAGCAATTAGTTCTAGTAGAAAAGCAAGTGATGAATTTACCTTTGTATGAAGAGTTACAAGCAATCGATCAAACAAAATCAATTACGGTATTAAGTGGGCAAGACCAAGAAACCTTACTTTCAATTTATCAACAGTATCGCTTTTTGAGTGAAGAATTGACTCGGTTAAATCAAAACATTGCTGCACAAAGTGAGACAGCAGATCAAATACAAGACTATCAGTTTTATTTAGAAGAAGAAGAGCATATTCAACAAATACTCAATCAGCGGTATGCTATTGATAAATTGCTTTCTGAAATCGATTGGATGACACAATCTTTACAGCAAAATCAGCAAGAAATGCTTTTGCTAGAAAAACAATGGGGTTGGAACTCAGAGCAACCGCCGCAATTATCTTTTGAAGAAGACGTTGTCAATGAGATGAGAGCAGAGATCGTTGGGCGAACAGTCAAGTTACAAAACACTCAGACTGATTTACAGCTACTGGAAGAAGAAATTGCGACTCGTGAAGAGAATCTAAGCACTTTTGAAACAATCAATAAAGAGATGTTCAGGAAAAATCACCAACAAAAGAACAAATCGATCAATCCTCTTTTTTGTGGATTTGCAGTGATTATTTTGCTTCTTAGTTTCTTTTTACCAGCACCGATCCGCTATGTTACATGGCTTTTAAGTATAGGCAGCTTGATTGCTGGCGTATTACCGCTTTTTTATCAACCAAAAGATACCTATGAAAATGAAAAACGGCAATGGCAGGAAAAGTTATCTCAATTGGATTATTTGAACGATCAATTACTTAATTTAAAGGCTGAAATCAAAAAAATCAAAGCAGAAGAAAGTGAAATGGCAGGTTTCATTGCTCAAAAGGTCAAAGAAAATCATTTAGGACGAATGGATCAAGTTGAGTTTTGGCTGACTCATCGCACAGATATTACACGTTACTTGATTTTGATCAATACCAATCAAGAACTAGAGCATCAGTTGCATGAAGATCACAGACAGGTTGCTGCATTAGCTGAACAGACAGAGCGATATACCGCACGATTACCGATTGCTGGAACTTCTTTAGCAGAGCGAATCCGGGTAATCAGTAACTTTGCCGATAAGATGGAAAAAGTTCGTTTTGCCCAAGAATATCAGGCAGATGCATATACGCGCCAAACAATTCGTGAAGTCAAAGAAAAACAACAGCAGGTGATCGATCAAGCACAACCGATGTTAAGACGTTTCCAAATAGCTTCTATAAATGAGATCCCAAACAAGGTTAAAGGCTATCAAGAAGCTACCGCAAATCATAAACGCAAACAAGAGTTGCAGACGATGCTGACTGGTTTGTATCCTGAGTCTAGCGATCCAAATCAATTGCCAGAAAAACAGTTAGAATTATCACAAGCAGCTAAAGAGATAGCAGATGATATTCAGCAGTTACAAAAAAAAGAACAAAAAATTCTTTATCAATGTCAGCAAATGTTATCAGATGGAACTTTAGATGAACTTTATCAAGAGCAGGCTATGTTAAAAGCTGAGATCGAGGAACTTGCGCTAGATTGGTCAGGTCATCAATTGGCTGGTCAGTTGTTGATGGATCTTTTAACAGAGCTATCAGAGCAGCAATTGCCTAATTTATTGAAAAAAGCGACAGATTATTTTCAGCTTTTGACGAAAAAAGCCTATCGTGCCATTCAATTACAAGAAGAACAGTTAATTGTGATTCGTGAGGATCAGCAACGGTTTATGTTGCATGAGCTTTCTACTGGAACAAGAGATCAAGTGATCATGGCTGTCCGTTTTGCTTTTCTCTATTTACAAGAACAACGCAGCTTATGTCCAATCATGATCGATGATGGCTGGCTGCATTACGATAGTCAAAGAAAAGAGCAGTTAGCGCAATTATTTGCTGTATTTTCCGAACATCAGCAAGTCATTTGTTTTTCTTCAGACAAAGAAATGGTAAGCTATTATAAAGAATTAAAACAACCGATTATAGAATTAGAAGGAGCATAAGTATGAAAAAAATCCGTGAACTAACCGTAGATGAAACCTTTGAACTATACCTTTTGATCAAGAATGCTGATGTGCGTATGGCAAAAAATGGCAAAAAGTTTATCGCCTTTACTTTCCAAGATACATCAGGCACGATCGACGGGAAATACTGGGATGCTTCAGAGGAAGAAATCAGCCGCTTTACAGCTGGAAATGTGATTCTTTTAAATGGGAAAAGAGAAGTGTATCAAGGTAATCCTCAAGTGAAAATCATCCATATGCGTGTTGCACGTCCGGATGAACCTAGTGAACCTGCTTTATATATGGAACGAGCACCGTTAAAACGAGAAGATATGGTTGAAGAAATCAATCAAACGGTTTTTGAAATCACGAATGCTCATTGGCAACGAATCGTTCGTTATTTATTAACACAATATCAAAAAGAATTTTTTGATTATCCAGCAGCGAAACGGAATCATCATGCGTTTGCAAATGGTTTAGCTTATCATACGGTTTCTATGCTTCGTTTAGGTAAAGCGATTTGCAAGGAATACAACGAATTAAATGCTGCTCTGTTATATTCTGGGATTATTTTACATGATTTGGGCAAAGTCAAAGAACTTTCTGGCGCGATGACTACTGAATATACCTTAGCAGGAAATTTGATTGGTCATTTAGTACTTGTGGATGAAGAAATCACAAAAGCATGTATTGCCTTAAAAATCGATGAAAATGATGAAGATGTGATCGTGTTACGCCACATGGTTTTAGCTCATCATGGCTTATTAGAATATGGTTCACCAGTTCGACCACGTATTATGGAAGCAGAAGTATTGCACCAAATCGATAATATCGATGCATCGATCCAAATGATGTTAGGTTCAGTCCGTCAAACAGATCCAGGACAGTATACGGATAGAATCTTTGGCTTAGACAATCGAAGTTTTTATGTACCGAAAGATATTTGAGTAAAAATCAGGAGAAAAAAATGAATCAATCAGCGATAGATTTGTGGTCACAATTTAAAAATGAATATTCAATTACACACGATCATTATGAAGCTTGGGCGTTTGGCAATTCAGCAAGGATGGTAGATGAACTATTAGCTCATGTTCTTAAGAGAGAAAAGACGGGGACCTCTTCACTACATCTTTTATATAAACTAGGTTTAGAAGATGAGCAAATACCGGAAGTTGGAAGCTATAGTGTGCTTTTAGATGGAGCTGATCAAGCACAGGCGATTATCTGTACGAAAGTGGTAGATATACTTCCCTATTCTCAAATCTCAGATGTTCATGCTTATCTTGAAGGAGAAGGTGACCGTACCTTAAGTTATTGGCGGCGTGTTCATCAACCATTTTTCGAGCAAGCGTTAGAAGAGTATGGACTAACTTTTTCTGAAGATATGTTGATTGTTTATGAAGTATTTGAATTGGTTTTCCAAAAATAGCACAAAAAAAGAGATGACATTCATCTCTTTTTTTGTTGTGCTTATTTAGAAGACTCTTCAGTCTTGCTTGATGATTCTTCTGTTTTACTTGAAGAATCTTTAGATTTTTTAGAGTCACTTGATTTAGAATCTTTTTCTTCTTTCTTAGAAGAATCACTTGATTTAGCTGAATCTTTTGTTTCAACTAAGCCAGCTAATACATCTTTGAAGGCGTCATCTTTGATTTTTACGTTTGCTTCAGTTAAAACTTCAGATGTTACTTTTTGGACGAATTCTTGATCTTGTAGTTTATTTGTTTCAGCAATTTTTTTCAATTCTTTTTTGTAAGGAGCCATGTCGTTGCCTTTGTCCTTGTTTTTTACCATTTTTACGATAGTGAATGTTGATTGGTAACCAGTAGCATCAGTTGCTTGGATAGGTTCAGAAATTTCGCTATCTTTTAATTTAAAGGCAGCTGTTTTAACAGCCTCAGCAACAGTTTCTGTTTGAGAGTCAAATTTCAATTTGCCACCGTTTTCTTTTGTTGCAGTATCAGTTGATTTTTCTTTAGCGATTTTTGTAAAGTCGCCGCCGTCAGTCAATTGTTTTTTAATTTCTTTTGCTTCATCTTCAGTAGCAACTTGAATCATTTGTGCTTCTACCTCTGGATGGAATGATTCCCAAGCTGTTTTTAAATCTGCATCCTTAATTTTGATGTGTGATTTGATTCCAGCTTGAACTGCTAAACCTTGTTTAATTTGTTTTTTATAACTTTTCTCTGTAAGGCCAGATTGTTTTAATTGATCAGCAAAGTTCCCACCTTGGTCTTCAATACTTTTCTTCGATTCGTCATATTTAGCTTGAACCTCTTTGTCTGAAACGTCTTTGCCATATTTTTGATCGAATACTTTGTAAATAATCATTGTTTGAACAAGTTGTTGACTTTGTTGACTTGTTTTAGTTTGGTTGTAAAAATCGTCAACTGTAAGTGTTCCGCCTTTCATTGTTGCGATGTCTTGTGAACCGCCTGAACAAGCAGCTAATGCAAAAATACTAAATACGCCTGCGGCAGCTAAGATTAATTTTTTCTTCATTCTTTTAGCACTCCTAAGTTTGTTTTATTTTTTATTATGTAGAAATTAATTCTCACGGTTATAACTATACCACATTATGTTTCATAAAAGAAATAAGCAAAGCATAGTTTCAAGAAATTTTCGAATTTAGGACACAATTTCATCTATAAGTATGGATATTTTAAGAAAATTCGTCTAAATATGTATTTAACTGGCTGTAATTACCAATTATAGATATTAAATTATAGGTGGAATCAGTATTTTTAATAAAAAAATGAAAAATTTCACATCAATTGTTTAAATAAAAATCATCAAGTATGCGATAAAAATAAAATTATCGCATACTTGAAAGTTTTTCTAGTCTGATTCGGGCATTTCAGGTAATTCAGCTTGGATTTTCTCTACTTGTTCTTGGATTTGATCCAATCTAGGCTCCGCTTGAAACTTAAAGTCTTCAAGATCTTGATTGAGACCTTCAATAAATGGTTCAATGTACATATCTGCCGTTGCTTGGAATGCCGCTGCGGATTCTTTGAAGTGATCTAACTTTTCAGTGAAATCCTCTTTTAAATCAGACCATTCATCTAATTCGTCTACAAATTTTTGACGAGTCGCTTTGCCGCTTCTTGGCGCAAAGAGTAGACCACTTGCAGCTCCAACGACTGCGCCAAATAAAATCCCTTTAGAAAATTTTCCCATTATTGTTCCACCTGCTTCGCAATTTTTTTCGCAATTTCTTGCATTTTTTCAGGAGAATAAGCTTCTTGATTATTTCCAAAGTGAATGGAGAAATCATCTGTTTTTCCATAACGAGGAATCAAATGAATATGAGAATGGAAGACAGATTGATAAGCTAATTCTTTATTATTATTGATAATATTCAATCCCTGCATCTCAGGAAAAGCTTTTTCCAAAGCGCGTGCAACTTTAGGAACACGTGCAAAAACTTCGCCAGCTAAAACGGAATCATACTCAAAAATGTCGGTTACATGTTCTTTGGGAACAAGTAATGTATGACCTTTTGTCACTTGAGTGATATCTAAAAAGGCATAAACTTTGTCATCTTCATAAACTTTATAACTTGGAATTTCCTGATTGATGATTTTACAAAAAATACAATCGGACATGGTATCCCTTCTTTCTTTATACTGTTTCTTTTACTTTACCATACCTTGAATTTTATTTGGGAGGAAAAGTTCATGAAACCTTCAAAAAGTTCGTGGTATAATAGATGTACGATAAAATTAGTTGGAGGTACATTAATGAGTTTAGTAATTGAGCACTTAACAGGTGGTTATGGTCATATTCCTGTTTTAAAAGATATTAATTTTGAAGTGAAATCTGGTGAAATGGTTGGCTTGATTGGGTTGAATGGTGCAGGAAAGAGTACCACAATCAAAAACGTGATCGGTTTATTAACACCACAAAAAGGGAAAATCTCCATTGACGGAGAGACATTGAAACAACAACCGGAAAGCTATCGCAAGAAAATTGGCTATATTCCTGAAACGCCGTCATTATATGAAGAGTTGACGTTAAGAGAACATATCGAAATTACAGCAATGGCTTATGATATTCCTATAGAAGAAGCCTTCAAGCGTGCCGATGCATTGTTAAAAACATTTCGTTTAGAAAATAAATTAGATTGGTTCCCTGCTAATTTTTCTAAAGGAATGAAACAAAAAGTCATGGTTTTATGTGCTTTCTTGATTGAACCAAGTTTATATATCATTGATGAACCGTTTTTAGGTTTGGACCCGTTGGCAATTCACGCGTTATTAGAATTAATGGATGAAATGCGTAATCAAGGTGCGGCAATTTTGATGTCGACGCATATTTTAGCAACGGCTGAGCGTTATTGTGATCGTTTTGTCGTCTTGCATGACGGGGAAGTTCGGGCAGTTGGCTCGATGGAAGAGTTGCGTGAAGAATTCAGTTTACCGGGATCTTCCTTAGATGATATTTATATCGCACTAACAAAAGAAGAAAAGGTGGGTTAATATGTCTGGATTCTTTGGCATTCGTTTAGCTCGCCATTTGAAAAAAATGATGAAGTATATGCGCTATGTATTTAATGACCATTTTATTTTGGTTTGTGTCTTTTTATTAGGAGGACTAGGTTTTTATTATTCCCAAGTATTAAAGACGTTGCCAGTCAATTTTGTTTGGGGTCGACCGATTATTTTAGTTTTTTGGCTAGCTTTGCTGCAAATTGGCCGTATTGCTACATTAGCGCAAGAGGCGGATAAAGTTTTTATTCTACCGAAAGAACCTGAGATGAATGTGTATTTAAACCGGGCCATTCGTTATTCTTTTTGGTTACCGTTAGTGGCACTATTCTTGATGGGCGGTATGTCGATGCCATTAGTTGTTGTTTCGACTGGCTGGGCCTTTTCAACATTTTTCTATTTTATTGTCATGCTTGGAATTTTAAAAGCAAGCCATCTGCGCTTACAGAAATATGAATTATATCAAATCTCTTCAAGTGAACGTCTTCTATGGTTTACTTTGTGGTTGATTACTAGTTTGGTAGCGATTGGTCTTAGTTTATATGTTTTACCGTGGGTAGGGTTACTTGCAGCGCTTGTACAGGCGATTTTATTCTATGTGGTATTGAAGAAAAAAGAGCAGGCTGTATCGTTAGATTGGGAATTGATGGTTCAAAAAGAAAAAAATCGGATGCATCGTATTTATCAATTTATTCATCTATTTACAGATGTACCAGAAATCTCCAGTAGTGTGAAACGTAGAAAAATTCTTGATCCTTTATTAAGTAAAATCAAAAAAGAAAATCAAAATACCTATTTGTATCTTTACGCTCGTAGCTTTTTAAGAGGTTCTGAGTATAGTGGTTTATTTCTTCGTTTGGTCTTAGTTGGGGGCATCATTTTATTTTTCTTAAAAGAATTTTGGATCTCAATGGGCGTATCCGTTTTATTTGTTTATTTGATTGGATTTCAGTTGATTCCGATTTATACGCAGTTTGATTATATGGTGATGACCCATTTATATCCAGTACCGGATGGACAAAAGAAACAGGCAGTAAGTAAGCTTGTGACGGTTTTATTACTTGTGGCAGCAGCTCTGTTCAGTATCTTTGTTTTAATTGCGTTACCTGATCTTAAAGAAGGATTAATGGTTGTAGCTGCGTTGATTGTTGAAGTTATGTTGTTTGCTAAGTTTTATGTTCCATATCGTTTGAAGAAAATGGAGGCTTAATGATGCATATTTTATGGAATGATCAAATTGTTGAACGTGAAGAAGTAAAAATCGATATCGAAGATCGCGGTTATCAATATGGGGACGGTCTCTATGAAGTAATTCGTGTGTATAATGGCTATTTGTATATGATGGAAGAACATTTGAATCGCTTATGGAACGGTGCTGAAAAAATCAGAATGCACATGCCGTTTACAAAAGAAGAATTGGCTGCTAATTTAAAAAAATTAGTTGAAATAGAAGGAATCAAAGAAGGAAAGCTTTATTTTCAAGTAACACGGGGGATCGATTCGCCAAGAAATCATGCTTTACCTGATCCAGAAAAAGTTACAGGCGTTTTAACGGCTAATATTAGGCCGTATGAACGACCTATAGCGAAAATGGAAGCAGGAATAAGCGTAGCGATTGTTCCTGATACACGGTGGTTGCATTGCGATATCAAATCATTGAGTTTAATGGGTAATATATTGTCGTTAGACGAAGCTCGCCGTAAAGGTTTTGATGATGCGGTGCTTATACGTGACGGAAAAGTAACAGAAGCTTCAGCAGCGAACTTTTGGGTAGTGAAAGACGGAACACTTTATACACATCCAGATGGAAACTTGATTTTACCAGGAATTACAAAAATGAAAATTCTACAAATAGCTAAAGAATTGAATATTCCAGTAAAAGAAGAAGCTGTTTCTGAAGAAGAGTTATTTGCTGCTGATGAATGTTTTGTTTCAGGTTCGTTGACCGAAATCGTGCCGGTTGTAAAAGTGAATGATCATATTATAGGGACAGGAAAACCTGGGAAAGTTACGGAACAGCTGTTAAATGCGTACATTGCTAGCGTTGATGGAACCTGCGGAACAGCTGTAAAATAAAATTGATGTGAAAAGAACAAGAGAGATGCTTGACGAAGTTCGTTACGGAAGCTAAAATGATACTTACTGTAAATAATTAGTTTTCTGGCTTCACAGGCTAGTC
>NZ_JAFLWD010000047.1:0-13394 GCF_017316105.1 Candidatus Enterococcus ikei | reverse complement strand
ATATCCAGGACTTCGAACATCACGCGTGTTGCAATAGGTTCTTTCTGAACATCAAATTCAGGTGAAGTGTAGTAAAAATCGCTAGTAACAATCTTAACAAAGCCAGGATTAGTAGTGAAATAGTTGCTCATGTCTTGTTTTTGTACATAGATTTTGTTAGCAGATAGATAGCCCTTCTCACATTTTAAACGAGGATACCCCCATTTTGAAAATTCAATATCCAGGACTTTGACCATCACTCCTTTTGCAATAGGTTCTTTCTGAACATCAAATTCAGGTGAAGTGTAGTAAAAATCGCTAGTAACAATCTTAACAAAGCCAGGATTAGTAGTGAAATAGTTGCTCATGTCTTGTTTTTGTACATAGATTTTGTTAGCTGATAAATAGCCTTTCTCACATTTCAAGCGAGGATATCCCCATTTTGAAAATTCAATATCCAGGACTTTGACCATTACTCCTTTTACAATGGGTTCTTTCTGAACATCAAATTCAGGTGAAGTGTAGTAAAAATCGTTAGTAACAATCTTAACAAAGCCAGGATTAGTAGTGAAATAGTTGCTCATGTCTTGTTTTTGTACATAGATTTTGTTAGCTGATAAATAGCCTTTCTCACATTTCAAGCGAGGATAGCCAAATTTTGAAAATTCAATACCCAAAACCTTAACAATTACGCCTTTAACAATTGGTTCTTTTTTTGTAGAGAATTCAGGTGAAGTGTAGTAAAAATCGTTAGTAACGATTTTAACAAAACCAGGATTAGTAGTGAAATAGTTGCTCATGTCTTGTTTTTGTACATAAGCTTTATTAGCTGTCAGGTATCCTTTGTCCGTTTTTAAACGAGGGTAACCATCTTTTGAGTATTGGATAGCATTCACTTGGACAATTGTACCCTTCGGAACAGTTGATTTTTTTGTTGTGAAATCTGTGTTTGTATAATAAGAGCAATCTGTAATAGTCTTGACAAACCCAGGATTATTTGTAAAGTATTTGGATAGATCAATCTGTGGACCAAGATCTTTAAAATGAATATAACCATCTACTGCATTTTTATCAATCCATCTTGTTGCGTAGTTTCCAGAACCAGCTGGATTATTGTATTCCTCAATCAGAACATTGTTTCCGCTAATTTCTGCTACCCATGCTACGTGAAACTTAGCATTCCACCAAGCAACAGAGCCAATAGTTGGATTTTTGTCTACTTTATACCCCATACTTTGGGCATTATTCCCCCACACATTTGCATTCCAATTACTAGGTGGTCGTGTGATATTAAATTTATTCACAACACTTAAGCGATTCGCTACAAAAGAGGTACATTCTCGAGTGTACATTCCCCACGTATCAATGGCACCGTCTAGTGGTAAGTTTCTCCATTTTGCTGGATAGTCATCTCCAATTTTAGCCATAATAATTTCCTTCTTTCTTTTTTATTTATATATTTCGCAGCTGCTATATACAGTTTAACGAAAACAGGAAACTTCCACCTATCAATATCCAATCACTTTTCACTCAAAGTTTGTTTCATGTGAAACATTCTAATAAAAAGGTTATTAGTATACTTTTGAATCGATACACTGTATGATACACATAAAAATAGTGTATTCTTTATTGTGATCTAGCTTCATAAGCTAGTGTCGCTTTTAATAGGAAGGAGGCGTAAAAATGAAGCGTATTGAACGTATCTACCTTTATGTAAAAGAACAGACTGAAAATTTAACACCAAGCGATGTTTCTCTGGGAGGCGGTATGACAACAGGTGATGTGTCAGAAGCTTTGGATATCCAACGAACGAATGCCAGCAAAGACTTGAATCGACTTGTTCGAGAAGGACTTCTAGAGAAAACCGAGGGGCGACCGGTTAAGTATGTGGACAAAGCGATTTTTAAGTACCAACCGTTGTCCAAACCTGTTAAAAGCTATCGTGAGCGCAGTCTAATGGAAGCTCAAACGAATACACCACAGGTACATAAGCCTGCAAGAAAATTTGCTGGTGATGATATTTTTAAGGAGATGATTGGTTCTACTGGAAGCATGAGAACACCAGTGGAACAAGCAAAAGCAGCGATTTTATATCCTCCAAAAGGTCTAAACTGTTTGATTACAGGACCAACTGGATCTGGCAAAACGTATTTTGCACATGCGATGTTTCAATTTGCACTATTGAATCGTGTAATCGAGGCTGATAAAAAACTAGTTGTCTTTAATTGTGCGGACTATGCGCATAATCCTGAACTTTTGATGTCGCATCTTTTTGGTTATGCGGAAGGGGCATTCACTGGGGCAACGAAGGCTAAAGAAGGTATCATTCATGAAGCGGATGGTAGTATTTTATTTCTGGATGAAGTTCATCGCTTACCGCCTGAAGGACAAGAGATGGTCTTTTATTTTATGGATCATGGAACTTATTCAAGATTAGGAGAAACAGTAAAAAACCGTAGAGCTGATGTGCGAATTATCTGTGCAACAACCGAAAATCCAACCTCGTCGTTATTGAATACTTTTGTTCGAAGAATACCGATCATTATTCAGCTGCCTAATTTTGTTGATCGTCCAGCGAAAGAAAAAATTGATTTACTCAGAGTGATGATTTCTATGGAAGCTTCGCGAATTCAGCGGAAAATTTCTTTATCAGAAGATGTTGTAAAAGCGTTGATCGGCAGTGTTTCTTATGGAAATGTAGGGCAATTGAAATCAAATGTACAATTAGTGACGGCAAGAGGTTTTCTCAATCATATCGACCAAGATGAATTAGCTATCACGATTGATGAATTAACGGATAGTATTAAAGAAGGCATGATGCAGTTGGCAAGTAATCGTGATGCACTGGCTGAGCTATCTAAATATTTGGAACCACAAATGATTGTCTCTCCGAATGAACCGCTTGTTACGATTCAATCAGATTCTTATGAATTGCCATATAATCTTTATGAGATCATTGGTGATAAGGCAGCATTGCTCAAGGCGGATGGGTTAGATCAGGAAGTGATCAATAATTTTATCACGACAGATATCAATGTCCATTTGAAATCCTTTTATAAAGACCACGGTTTCACTTTTGATACAGAAAATAAACTGGCGGAAATTGTCGATCAGCGAATCATTGATGTGACAAAAGAAATCTATAGTTTCGCTAAACAAAAACTGAATTACAATTTTCAATCTAATTTTATTTATGCGATGAGTCTTCACATTAGTTCCTTCTTAAAACGAATCCAAAATGGTGAAGAACGCCAACATCAATTAAACGAAAATATCCGAAATATGGTCTTGGATTATCCAATAGAATTTGAGACAGCGCAAGAAATCAAACGAATCATTGCAACCAACTATCAGATGAACATCCCTGATTTTGAAACGTATTACTTAGCTGTTTTACTGATTTCATTAAGAGAAAATAAGGACGCTGGGCGGATCGGTATCGTGGTGGCAGCTCATGGAAAAAGTACTGCTACAAGTATGGTTCAAGTCGTTTCCCAACTATTGAATGTCGATAATCTAAGGGCCGTCGATATGCCTTTGGAAATGCAGCCCAAAGAAGCGTTGCGTCAAATTGTTAATGCAGTGAAGGAAGTCAACGAAGATAGTGGGGTTATTCTTTTAGTTGATATGGGTTCATTGGCTACTTTTTCAGATGAAATAACGCGTCAAACTGGAATCGATGTCCGAACTGTGGATATGGTCACAACACCGATTGTTCTAGAAACAGCTAGAAAAACGACCTTGATCGATACGCAATTAGATACCTTATATGATTCATTAAAAAATTTCCAAGGCTACGCGGGCATTCATCATGAAAAAGAGGATCCTTTAACACCTTGGAAAAAGCGTGTGATCATTGCGATTTGTGCTTCTGGTGAAGGCACGGCTAAACGAATGAAGGAAATGATCGAAGCAGCTGTTCCACCTCAATTAAGTTTAGAGTTGGAAGTATTACCATTGTCTATTATCGATATGAAAGAGCAATTGATTGCCATTCAAGAAGAATATTGTGTGATTGCGGCAACGGGCATTACCGATCCTAAAATCGCTACACCATTTATTCCGATGGAAACTTTCTTTTCTGGTGAAGCAGAATCTGTGATCAACCAGTTATTGATGGACAACGATATGTATGTTGAAACGCAAGAAATAAATGAAATAGCGGCTAAAAAAATCTGTATTGATTATATGGAAGAAAGTTTTACGTTTATCAATCCTAAAAAAGTGATCGACCCACTTTGGGAATTTACAGATATCATCAGAACCAAGCTTGAATTGCAGTTAGATTATTCTTTTTATGTGAATTTAGTCATGCATTTAGCAGGAATGTTGGAAAGAGTGCTGCAAAACGATACACTGACGCTTACAAAAGAGGAACTAAACCAAATTACAGCTGAACCAAGCTATGAGGTTGTAATGAAAGCAGGTCTCTATTTAAAACAAACCTTCAATGTAGAGTTACCGATGGAAGAAGTCTATTATATTATTCAGCTGATTAAAAATACGCAGATAAATCAAACACAAAATACAGAAGATACACTAGAAGAGACACACAAAGAAGATACACTATTTTAGTGTATCTTCTTTGTGTATTTTCTTAAATAATCCCTTATTTTTTCTATGTAATTTATAATACACTAATTTTGGCACGAAAATTGCTTTAAATATAAGTAGGTAGGAGAAATCTGCCTTTTGTTCAATCAGTTTAACTAATTTGCCTGATTTTGTTGGTCATTATTTTGGTAATAAATAGATGAACATAGTATTTTATTAATAAAGTATTAAGAATTTGCCAAGCAGATTAATGAGATGAAGGAGAACAGCACATGATGGATATTCGTTTAGTACGAATCGATGATCGTTTGATTCATGGACAAGTTGCGACTGTCTGGACTAAAAGTACCAATGTAAATCGGATTTTAGTCATTAGCGATGCCGTTGCACATGATACCTTAAGAAAAGCGCTGTTAGTTCAAGCGGCTCCTCCCGGGGTAAAAGTAAATGTTATTACGGTGGATAAGATGATCGACATTTTTTCTGATGAACGTTTTGACAGCTTAAAAGTAATGTTGTTGTTCACTAATCCAGAAGATGTAAGGCGTGTAGTACAAGGTAATGTAGTATTCAATTCAGTCAATATTGGCGGGATGAGCTTTTCAAGTGGTAAACGGATGATCACAAATGCGGTTGCTGTTAATGAACAGGATATCGCAGCGTTTAAGTACTTAGATGATCAAGGAATTGCTTTAGAAATTCGTAAAGTAGTTGCTGATAACCAAGTAGATTTGATGGAATTACTGAAAAAAGAACAGTTAGTATGATTTTTTCTTTTTCAGGTTCTATATAGATAGAGTTGCAGAAGCGATGTCAATTGTTGAAGCTGGAATTCATAGAATTGAAAGGGGCGGTCAAATAAGTAAAAGCAGACGATAGTGATCATGAGTAGAAGATTATCAAAAATCATCGTATTGGCTAAAGAAATCATTGAAAACAAAGCTGTATAACGCATTTTTTCTTTATATCTATTTCTAGTGGAAGTTTTCAAGTCAATTGATGATAGTAATGATAAGGTTATTGAAAAAAATATAGGAGGTATCAAATTATGGTAGGAATTATTATTGCTAGCCATGGGGAGTTTGCTCAAGGCATTTTACAATCCGGTTCCATGATTTTTGGTGAACAGGAAAAAGTACAAGCAGTTGTATTGATGCCTAGCGAAGGCCCAGACGATTTAAAAGCCAAATTAAAAGCAGCAATCGCAACGTTTGATGAAGAAGACGAAGTATTATTTTTAGTCGATCTATGGGGAGGAACACCGTTTAACCAAGCGAATAGTCTTTTTGAAGAGCATAAAGACAAATGGGCGATCGTTAGCGGATTGAACTTACCAATGTTGATTGAAGCATATGCGTCACGCTTCTCAATGAACTCTGCGCAAGAAATTGCAACGCACATTCTTGAAACAGCTAAAGAAGGCGTAAGAATCAAGCCTGAAGAGTTAGAGCCTGCTGAAGCACCGAAAGCGGCAGTTGAAGATGCACAACCAAAAGGTGCATTACCTGAAGGAACAGTTGTCGGTGACGGCAAAATCAAGTACGTTTTAGCTCGTGTGGATTCTCGTTTACTGCATGGTCAAGTAGCGACTGCCTGGACAAAATCGGTTTTACCAAATCGAATCATTGTTGTTTCAGATGCAGTGTCTAAAGATGATCTGCGTAAGAAATTAATTGAACAAGCGGCTCCTCCTGGGGTTAAAGCAAACGTTATTCCAATCAGTAAAATGATTGAGATTTCAAAAGATCCACGTTTCGGCAATACAAAAGCATTACTACTATTTGAAAATCCAGAAGATGTGGTAAAAGTAGTTGAAGCAGGCGTAGATATCAAAGAAGTCAACGTTGGTTCTATGGCACATTCAGTCGGCAAAGTAGTGGTAAGTAAAGTATTATCAATGGGACAAGAAGATGTTGAGGCGTTTGAAAAACTAGAAGACTTAGGCGTTAAATTCGACGTTCGTAAAGTACCGAATGATTCTAGCGCGAACATGGATGAAATCCTTAAAAAAGCAAAACATGAGTTGGCACAAGCACACTCAAAATAATCCAAAAATTCAAATGAAAATAGGAGGCTTATCATGTCTATTATAACAATTATTTTAGTAATTCTAGTTGCCTTTCTAGCTGGTATGGAAGGGATTCTAGATGAATTCCAGTTCCATCAACCGTTAGTGGCATGTACCTTGATTGGTTTAGTAACAGGAAACTTGGAAGCCGGGATCGTTCTTGGCGGAACATTGCAAATGATCGCACTTGGTTGGGCGAACATCGGAGCCGCAGTAGCACCGGATGCGGCATTAGCATCTGTTGCATCAGCAATTATTTTAGTATTAGGCGGACAAGGTGTTAAAGGTGTTCCATCAGCAATCGCAATTGCAGTACCACTTGCAGTAGCAGGTCTTTTCTTAACAATGATCGTTCGTACATTAGCTGTACCGATCGTTCACATGATGGATGCAGCCGCTGAAAAAGGCGATATTAGAAAAATCGAAATGTTACACATTTTAGCAGTATGTATGCAAGGGATTCGTATTGCGATTCCAGCAGCTGCACTTTTATTCATCCCAGCAGAAACCGTTCAATCAGCATTGGAATCAATGCCAGCTTGGTTAACTGAAGGTATGGCTATCGGTGGTGGTATGGTCGTAGCCGTTGGTTACGCACTAGTAATCAATATGATGGCAACAAAAGAAGTATGGCCATTCTTTATCATTGGTTTTGTTGTAGCAGCAATTTCTCAATTAACATTGATCGCACTTGGTGCTCTAGGTGTGGCTTTAGCGTTGATTTACTTGAACCTTTCTAAAATGGGCGGTTCTTCAAATGGTAGCGGCGGTGGAAGCAATACTGGTGATCCACTTGGCGATATCTTAAATGATTATTAATCCTGAAGGAGGAGAGAAGAGAAATGGCAGAAAAAATTGAATTATCCAAAAAAGATCGTTTAGCCGTTGCATGGCGCTCTACATTCATTCAGGGCTCTTGGAACTATGAACGTATGCAAAATGGTGGTTGGGCATTCTCAATGATCCCAGCAATCAAAAAATTATATAAAACAAAAGAAGATCAATCAGCAGCATTAAAACGTCACTTAGAGTTCTTTAACACGCATCCATACATTGCGTCACCAATTTTAGGGGTAACGTTAGCACTAGAAGAAGAACGTGCCAATGGCGCTCCTGTTGATGATGTAGCGATTCAAGGGGTTAAGGTTGGTATGATGGGACCTTTAGCTGGTGTTGGAGATCCAGTATTCTGGTTTACGATTCGTCCAATGTTAGGTGCCTTAGGTGCTTCACTTGCAATCGGTGGAAACATTCTTGGCCCAATCATTTTCTTCTTAGCTTGGAATATTATTCGTTGGTCATTTATGTGGTATACACAAGAATTTGGTTATAAAGCTGGTTCTAAGATCACAGAAGACCTTTCAGGTGGTTTATTGCAAGATGTCACAAAAGGTGCTTCGATTCTCGGAATGTTTGTACTGGCGGCGCTCGTGCAGCGGTGGGTATCAATCAAATTTATGCCGATCGTATCCACAGTTAAATTGGATAAAGGTGCGTATGTTGAATGGGATAAACTTCCAATAAATGGAGAAGGTCTACAAAAAGCATTTGAAGAAGTTGGCTCAGGTAAAGCACTCTCAGCAATGAAAGTAACGACTTTACAAGATAACTTAGATCAATTGATTCCTGGATTAGCCGCTTTACTATTAACATTCTTCTGTATGTGGTTATTGAAGAAAAAAGTTTCTCCAATCGTTATCATTCTTGGTTTATTCGTAGTCGGCGTACTTGGCCACGTAATCGGTTTACTATAATCCATCTATGAGTTTTATGCTTGGGATAAAGCCACTTGGTTTTGTCCCAAGTTTCATTTACATAGCTTAATGAGTTGAAAACACATATAATAGAGACTATAAATCACAGAAGAAATGGAGCAGATAACATGGTTCAATCACTGAATACACAAGTAGATTTCATAACAGATGCCACCGCTTTTACGGGACTTACGGATTATGGAAAAATTATGATCGGCGATAAAGGTTTTGAATTTTATAATTCTCGTGATAGCCGAAAATTTGTTCAAATTCCGTGGGAAGAAGTAGATTATGTGATCGCTTCTGTGATGTTTAAAGGAAAATGGATTCCTCGTTATGCGATCCAAACGAAAAAAAATGGGACGTTTACGTTTTCTTCTAAGCAGCCTAAAAAAGTGCTTCGTGAAATGCAGGAATATGTAGCGCCTGATCATATGGTACAGTCATTAGGATTTTTTGATGTAATCAAACGTGCATTTCAATCGATTGGTAAGAAAAAAGGATAAATAAAAAAGGAAGCCCACTTTCTATTAAGTGTGTTTCCTTTTTATTTATCCTAGTTTTTTCTAAACTTTTGGTTGTCTCTTACAACACCAAGGATGCTGACAAGAATAATGACCACCCAAAGAATAACCCGCAAGCCAGTTGAAACAAAAATCGGATTCACTATCCCAAGCAAAACAGCACCTTCCAATACAGCGAAAAACGTTGTGATATAGATGCCAGCAGCGTTGTTCATTTTGAAGCGGAATTGTACGATTAATAGACTGATTGATAGAATAAACAAGATAGCCGCAAAGGCTTGATGAGAGAGCAAGACATAGCCGACAATACCATCCATTTTCCTATCAATAATAGGTGTTAAAATACTTACCATCCAGAAAAACAAAGCCAGAAAAGTGAAAAAGTAACTTTTTTTCCTATCGCTTGCAAAGGCTGAATATTTGATTGAAGTAAGTCCTAATATTGCGGTTACGACTAAAAAAATCACAGGTAGCACGGTGTTGAACCAATTTATAGAAACAACTGGCTGTAATAGTAGATCGAATAGATTATATTGCAGAAGAATCAAGAAAAAAACAAATAAAAATTTACTCCAATATTTTTCAGAATCATTTGGCAGTTCCGCTAAAATACTATCGCTGATTTCTTTCGGATTTTTTCCGAAAAATGCTTGTGCTGAGGTGCCATTTTTTTGTGCATCTAAAATATCTTGCAAAATTTCCAAGAGAATTTCTTCGGTTTGGCGTTCCTCTTTATTCAAATTTACACGGATATAAACAAGAATATCTTCATAGTATTTCTTATTTTCAGGATTTAGCTGCTTTCTCAGTTCGTTGTTTTGTTTGATTATATCTGTTGTTTTCATTTTAACCCCTCGTTTTCTAAAATGTTATTTACTCCTGTTGAGACCAATAACCATTGTTTTTCAAATTTTTGTAAATAAGCTTCGCCAGTTGATGTTAAAGAATAGTATTTTCGTTTCGGTCCTTCAGAAGAAGGGCGCATTTCCCCGGTGATCAATTGTTGTTTTTGAAGCTTGAGTAAGATGGGATAAATACTTCCTTCACTGACCATATTCAAACCATAGTCTGATAATAAGGTGATCATTTCATAGCCGTAAACTTTTTTTTTTTGAATAATTTTTAAGATACAGCCTTCGAGTAATCCTTTTAGTATTTGGGTAGTATCCAATTAAGTCTCTCCTTTTGAATAGGTATGTTGTAATACAATATACCAGAAAGCCCACTATGTTGTAAAGCAATATAGTGTTCATTACTAAAGCAATCGATTTTCTTACATTTAATATATAAAAGATGATTCTAGGATATTTATGAGAGATAAATACAGTTTGTTATTTTTTAGACCTTTTGTTTTGACCTAAACTTTTTTTAGGAGTACCATAAAACTAAAGAAAGAAATAAAACAGGAAGAAGTGGGAAATTATGAATGAAACAAGCAAAAGAGGTATAGATTGGGGATCTTTGGTATTAGGAATTCTCTTTGTATTAACATCATTATTATCATTTCAAGATCCAGCAGGTAATTTAATTGCTATTGTAATGGTTTTTGCTATATTTGCAATTTTAAAAGGAATTTTTGAAATTTTCGCTCGTAACAGAATGAAGGAATTAACAGGATACAAAGCGTATGCACCAATTGTTTTAGGTGTAATCGATATTATTATCGGTGTGTATTTCTTATTTAATTTAAATATCGGGGTTGCTGCTCTACCTTTCATTTTTGCGATTTGGTTTATCTTAGACTCTGTTTTTGGACTATTTGCTTTAGATTTGGCGAAATCAGTTAGTACAGGTTACTTTTGGTTTACATTAGTTGTGGATGTTTTGGGAATTATTTTAGGGATCATGTTATTGATGAATCCTTTATCTTCCGCACTGACATTAAGTTTTCTAGTTGGATTTTATTTTATGCTTTTTGGTATCACACATATCGTTTACGCATTTAGATAAGACAAGGAGGAACGAGTAATGGCAAATTATGCAGAAAAAGAAGCAAAATTAGTAGAAAAAATCGGTAAAGAAATGGATAAGTTAGACGTAACTCTTGGAAAAATGGAAGACACTGACAGCAAAATCAAACATTTTTTTGAACAAGAAAAAGCGTTGCATGAAGTAAAATCAATTATCCGCAAAGAAAATAAGATCGAAAAAGAAGAACAAAAAGCACATGATAAAGCAGTTGAAAATGCTGAAAACTGGATCGATAATCAAGATTCATTAGTTTATCAAATCGATGCTGAAATCGATAAACTAGAAACAACTTTAGGAAAACTCGACAGCGATGAAAATAAAGTGAAAAGCTATTTAGAACAAAAAAAGGCGATTCATGAAATCAAAAAAATCGTGAAAAAAACAGAAGAATTAGGTTAATGACTGATTCTTAATTGAATAAGAAAAAATAGAGGATGATCTTTTCAGATCATTCTCTATTTTTTAAATTAGTTTAATTAAAAAAATACGTTATAATAGAAAAAAATATAAAGGAATGACCTCATGAGCTATCACCGATTTAAATTACCTAAAGCTTATTGCCCGAAATGTTCAAGAAAAGTAGAATTACTTTTCCCAGAAGATTCTTCAGATCTGCCAGAATTTTATATATGTTTTAAATGCAAAACAGTAGGACAATTCGGAGTGGGTGAATTATCTACTAATGACTTTTCAGCTTTTTCAAAAGAAAGAAAAATAGAAATCCAAGAAACGGTTGAAGAAATTCCAGATAAATACATTTATAAAGCGCAAGGCAGTCAATTACGTTTAGAAGAAAAAACAGATACGTATAAAAGGCGTTGGCTAAGCCTTTATGAATATGAAAAAGCCTTCGGAGAAAAAGTAGGATTTGAAACGATTGATTTTAGAGAAGACAAGCGATTATGTAAATGGTGTAATCAACCATTAGAAGGACGTCGAACTTCTTTTTGTTCCGATCGCTGCAGTCGAAATTATGGAAAAGCAACATTTTTTAAACGGGGTATTTCAACATTACCTTATAGAATAGCAAGTAGAGATCGTTTTTATTGCAGAGTTACAGGGGAAGATTTGGCGATAACGAATCGATTTGGTGTCAGAATACCTGCAAGCAGTCATCAAATGGAAATTCATCACTTGGCTTTTGTATCAGAAGGTGGAAGCGATCATGAGACGAATCTCTTAACGGTGTCTAAGCAAGTACATAAAGATTACCATCTAGGTGTGGCGTACGCTGTTAATGCGATCGAGGCAATTAAAGAGCAACAACTCCTACTTTATCATAATAAAATGTATACAGAAAAAACAAAATAATAAATAACACGGATAAATTCTCAGAAAATTAGACTATTTCTCAGAAGATTGAGATAAAACAGGCCCCTTACTATAGTAAAATAAACAGAGTGTTCAAGAAATAGTAAGGGGAGAATAGAATGAAAAAATTGGGGTTAGTCTTTTTATCAGCAGTTGCGATCATTTCATTAGCAGCATGTGGAGGATCAGGTTCATCTGGGAAAAGCGACAAAGATAGCAAAACAGAAAAAAAAGCATCAAAATCTAAAATCGCTTCTATCTCAATCGATGAAGGGGAATATATCGTTCCAGAAGATAAGGAAGTAGAAGAGGGCGAAGGCTTTTTAGCATTGAAAGTAACAATCAAAAATGAGACCGATAAAAGCTTAGATATGAGCGCAGATGATATCATGCTTTATGATGGAGACGACAGTAAGATTGAGGCACTAAGTCTTTATCTAGATGACAGTAAAACACAGCTTCTTTCATATGAAAAAATTTCTGGTAAGAAAAGTAAAACGGGCTACATCGTGTTTCCTGTAGAGAAAAAAGCAAAATACAAATTGCATTTTGAGCCTAGAATTTACGAAGTTGAAAAAGAACCAAAACCGATTATTTTAGATGTTGATGCATCTGAGTACAAAGACCACAGTGAAGATTCAGTCAAGGCAGTAACTGCGTTTATTGATGAAGTATTTTTAGCGACTGAAAACAAAGATTATAATGGGCTTGTAGCAAATGAGCGCGATGAAGCAGTTAAAAACTTTGATGAAAATTTCAATAAAGCAATCAAGAAAAAATTCTATGACTATAAAGTAACTGATGAAGAAGGCTTAGCACTTGCCAAAGTCTTTAGAGAAGATAATGCGAAAGTAGCAACTGTTAAATATGAAATTGCTTCTTATTTTTCAGATGTCGCTGAAGTGACCGTTAACATGGAAGGATTGTCTTTCAAAGAGATGGAAGATGATATGGAAGCTGTGAACAAAGAATATTATGAAGCACATAGAGATCAAGAATATGATGAAAGAAGTAAGGCAGCTGAAAAAGCAGTATTAGATAAACTACCTGAAATTTTCAAAAATTCGAAACCTGTTAGCATTGATAGCTACGGCGAAGGTTTTAAAGTAATGTTGAAGAAAAAAGAAGATAAATGGGAAATTCAAACAAAAGGTTCAATCAATTATTTTGATAATCTAGAGCAAGCGTTCCGTGGAGATCTATTTAACTAAACAAAAAGGGTGTAAAGCAAAA
>NZ_JAFLWD010000046.1:0-15244 GCF_017316105.1 Candidatus Enterococcus ikei | reverse complement strand
AAAATATTTTTTAGGTATAATAAAAAGTAAGGTTATTTCTTTGGATAATATTTTTAGATAATCAATGGAGGTGTAAGTTTTATAAAGCAAATAACAGAGTGTACTGCAGCTATTTTGTGCGGTGGTAAAAGTTCACGAATGGGTTTTGATAAGTCTTTACTACAAATTGATGGAAAGTATATGTTATTGAAAACGGTGGATCGGCTTAAAAAAGTTTTTCCGCAGATTCTGTTAGTGACAAATGAACGGATGAAGTTTCCAACTATTTTTTCGCAAGTTGAAATTTTAGAAGATCATTATTCAGAAAAAGGGCCGCTTGGTGGCTTAGTTACAGCTTTAGAAAGTATAAAAACAGAGCATTTGTTTTTACTTGCATGTGATATTCCTGATCTGAATACCGATTTGATTCAAAGAATGTCAGAATATATGAAATCTTATGATGTAGTTATTTGTAAACAAACGGATCGTTTGGAACCTTTATTTGCTTTTTATCGCACTTCTTGTTTGGCCGTTATGCAGCAGCAACTTCAAACAAATGATTGGCGTATATGTAAAGAATTTGATCACTTGTCGGTGAAAGTGTTGACACTAGAGTCTTCCGTTAGGTTAAAAAATGTGAATACACAAAAGGAATTGAAATGGTGGAATCAGTCAGAGTGATTTTTATGAAAGGAGTTTAAGATGGATTTTGAGAGTAGCCAAGAAGTCGTAACAAGTTTGGGCAATAAAGCTGTAGCTAAAAGTAAGCTATCTTTTTTTAGACTGAGTGTTTTAGGAGTCATGGCTGGTTTTTTTATCGCATTAGGGTATTTATCATTTATTAGAATTTCAGGTACGGTACCTAAAAGTTGGGGCGGTTTTTCAACTTTTCTAGGTGGGTGTTTATTTCCAATCGGATTGATAGCGCTTACTTTCGTTGGCGGTGAATTGGCAACAGGAAACATGATGGTGATGACGTTAGGCGTTTTGCAAAAAAAAATCAGCGGTAAAAGTTTACTTTATAACTGGTTAGTCGTTTTGATTACCAATTGTATCGGGGGAATTCTAGTTGCTTATTTCTTTGGACATATTATTGGCTTGACAGAAGGTCCTTTTTTGGAAAAGACAATTTCGGTGGCACAAGCAAAAATCGGAGATACACCTTTAGTAGCCTTTATTTCAGGAATCGGCTGTAATATATTTGTCTGTTTGGCGGTCTATCTTGGAGCGATGGGTAAAACGTATCTTGGGAAAATGTTTGGTCTATGGTTTCCAGTTATGGTGTTTGTAGTTTGTGGTTTTCAGCACGTTGTCGCGAATGCGTTCATTATACCCGCAGCTATTTTTTCAAATGCTAGTGATATTTTGTGGTCAGATTATCTTAGCAACACCTTGTTTGTATTTTTAGGAAACGCAGTCGGGGGGAGTTTATTTTTAGCTGTGCCACTGATGTTTGTGACTACTGAAAAGAAGGAAGCGAGTGAGCCAGATGGTATTTATGAAAAGTATTGAGATAAAAAATATGATCCAAATCGGCTCTACAGGACGTAATAGCGGAAAAACGACGATTGCTAAAACATTGATTGCTGAAAATCATCAGCATTTTTCTATCTATGGCTTGAAAGTCATCACGATCAGTGGTGCGCGCGGTAAATGCCAACGTGGAGAAACAGGCTGCGGTATTTGTACAAGTATTGATGAAGGCTATGAGCTGATAGAAGAGAGGAATTCTAGTGGTTCAAAAGATACGATGCAGCTACTACGAGCTGGATGCAAGAAAGTGTATCTGCTAAAAGTATTTCATGACCATTTGTTAGAAGGGTTTTTAATGTTTTTGCAGGTTGTTCCAAGAGATACATTGATTATTTGTGAATCAAATTCGATTCGTGAAGTGGTCAAACCTGGCGTTTTTCTTATGATGAACAATCAAAAAGGAATTAAAAAAACGGCAGCTAAAGTCATCGATCTTGCCGATGTTGTTTTGAATACACCAAAGTTGCCGGAATCGTATTGTCTTATAAAAACGAAAGACGGGGTTCGTTTCTCTGAAAAGAGTGCAGGATAGAGGAGGAAAAATATGAGTTCATTAAGCTTGTCAGAAAAAGAAGCAATTATTTTAGAAAATGATTCAGATCCACAGCGTATATTAAATATGCTGATTGAAATTCAGTATGCTTCAGAAGAAGGATATATCGATGAAGAGACAGCGAAGTTAGTTGCTGATCGACTGCATTTATCGCAAGCGCGGGTTTATGAGATTTTGAGTTTTTACGCGATTTTAAAAACGGAGCCGCAAGCAAAATATGTGCTGAAAATTTGCAACAGTACACCGTGTCTTTTTACAGGTGGAGAGATGTTATCCGAGGTGTTGGGAACGATATTAGAAGTTCCAGCAGACCAGCCAACTCCAGATGGGTTATTTATGTATCATAGTATTCCTTGTATTGGTGCGTGTGATCAAGGTCCTGTGATTAAAATCAAAGATACTGTATTTGGTGATTTGACGGAAGCAAAAGTGTATCAATTGATCGATGATCTCCAGAATGGATGTTATCAGGAGCTATAGGAGGAAAAGAGATGATCAAACGAAATCAGCCCATTTTATTAGAGCGTGTAACTAAAATGAAACAAGCAACAAATGTTGAGGAATATCAGGAATATAATGGATTTTCTGGCTTATTGAAAGCAATCAAGATGGATAAAGAAGCGATTTTAGATGAATTAGATTTAGCGCATTTGCGAGGACGTGGAGGAGCGGCATTTCCATTAGGAAAAAAATGGCGGCATTTATATGGTGCTAAAGGAGATACAAAATATATCGTTTGTAACGCCGATGAAGGCGAACCTGGTACGTTTAAAGACAAAGCTTTATTAGAACATGATCCGCTGAGCGTGATCGAAGGAATGGTGATAGCTGGTTACTTGTTCTCTGCTAAAGCCGGCTATATTTACATGCGTGGAGAATATCGGCGAATTCAAAAAATCTTTCAAGAAGCGTTGGATAATGCCGAAAAAGCTGGCTTCTTAGGAGAAAATATTTTAGGGATTCAAGGCTTTGATTATAAGATTACGATTATTTCAGGAGCGGGTGCTTACGTTTGTGGTGAGAATTCAGCGCTTTTAAATTCTATTGAAGGTAAAACAGGCAGACCTAGAGTAAAACCCCCTCACTTAGCAGATGTTGGCTTGTATTTGCAGCCTACCTTAGTTAATAATGTAGAATCTTTTGCAGGTATTCCGGTTATTTTACGTGAGGGCGGTCAAGCGTATCGTGATCTGGGAACAGAAGATGGCGGAGGCACAAAGCTGATTTGTTTATCTGGTCATATCAAAAATCGAGGATTATACGAAGTGAATCTGGGAACGCCGCTAAAAGAAATTCTCTATTCTGAAGAGTATGGCGGCGGCTCAGCTACAGGACGACCGTTAAAATTTATTCATTTTGGTGGACAATCTGGACCGATTGGAGCGGTTGAAAATCTGGATGATTGTATTTATTCTTATGAAGGATTATGGGACAAAGATTTATCGATTGGTTCAGGAGCAATCGTGGTAATGGACGATCAAGTGAGTATTGTCGATTACTTAGTCAATGTTGCGGCGTTTTTTGCTCATGAATCTTGTGGTAAATGTACACCATGCCGTTTAGGAACAACAAGAATCTTAGAACTTCTGACAAAATTTAATATGCAAACAGCGGTTTTGGGTGACCTTGAACGTCTTGAAAAAATGCTGATGCATGTGACGAATCTTTCTGCTTGTGGCTTAGGACAATCTGTTGCCAATCCAATGAAAAGTGGTTTAGCTTATTTTCCAGAAGAGTTTGAAGCAGGAATCCGTGAAGCAGTTACACCAGTGAATGGGGGGCTTTGGTAAGATGGAAACAAAAATAAAAACAGCAACAGTCACGATGTCGATCGATGATCAAACGATCACAGTTCCAAAAGGGACGACCGTTTTGGAAGCAGCGAATATGTTACACATTGAGATTCCTACCCTTTGTCATTTAAAAGAGTTGGCACCTGATGGTTCATGCCGCATGTGTACGATCGAAGTAGAAGGCGGACGAAAAGGTGGTTTGACTACAGCTTGTACGGCTCATTGCCAAGAAGGCATGGTGGTTTATACAGCTTCGCCTAGAGTCAATGATTCTCGCCGCTTTGTGTTGGATCTTTTGTTAAGTAATCATAAGTTAGAGTGTTTCTCTTGCGGTAAAAATGGTGATTGTAAACTGCAAGATTATTGTTTAGATTATGGAATCGATGAGACTAGTTTTACTGATGGAAAGAGGATGCCTTGCCATCAAGAAGATACCAGTAACCCATTTTTTGATTACGATCCAGAAAAATGCGTTATGTGTAGACGTTGTTCCAAGGTTTGCCAATTGCGCCAAGGTCGAGATGTAATCAGTATCTCCAAGCGCGGGTTTGATACAAAAATGACCCCTAGTTATGAAGCGCACTTTGATCAGTCACTTTGCGAATCTTGCGGAAATTGTGTCTCTGCTTGCCCAACAGGTGCTTTGGTTAGTAAAGATCATAAACAATATCGAGCGTGGGAAACAAAAAAAATCCCAACAACTTGTCCTCATTGCGGCACAGGATGCCAAATGAATCTCGTCGTGAAAGGCAATAAATTAGTTGGCGTAGAGCCAATCAATGGAGCGGCTAATAAAAACCTTCTATGTGTCAAAGGAAAATTTGCATCATACAAATTCGTAGGATCAGGAGATCGCTTGACGGAACCGTTGATCAAACGTAATGGTATTTTTGAACCAGCAACTTGGGATGAAGCCTTAAGCTTGGTTGCAGATAAATTTAGTCAGCTAAAAGCCGATCATGGAGCTGATTCGTTAGCTGGTTTTTCTTGTTCACGTTCAATCAACGAAGATAACTATGTTTTCCAAAAAATGATGCGGGCGGCGTTTGGTACAAACAACGTGGATAATTGTGCTCGTGTTTGCCATTCCGCTTCTGTACATGGATTGGCTCATACTTTGGGATCAGGAGCAATGACTAATCCAATTGCTGATATCACTACAGACGTTGATGTGATTCTATTAGTTGGTTCAAATCCCGAAGAAGCCCATCCAGTAATTGGTTCTCAAATTCGTCAGGCGATGCAGCGTGGCACTAAAGTGATTGTTGTCGATCCTCGTAAAATAGACTTAGTGAAAAATAGCGAACTTCATTTGCAAATTCAAGCTGGAACGAACGTGGCTTTTGCCAATGGCATGATGCATGTGATTTTAAAAGAAGGATTAGCTGATCAAAAATTTATTGAAGAAAAAACGGAAGGATTTGAAGCACTGGAACGGTTGGTAACAGAATACACACCTGAAAAAGTTGCGGAAATTTGTCATATTAAAGCAGAAGATTTGATCACAGCAGCTAGATTGTATGCGAAGGCGGAAAAAGCGCCAATCATTTATTGCTTGGGCGTAACGGAACACTCAACAGGAACTGAAGGCGTTATGAGTATGTCTAATTTGGCGATGCTAGTTGGAAAAATTGGCAAACCTGGTTGTGGTGTCAATCCATTGCGTGGACAAAACAATGTCCAGGGCGCTTGTGATATGGGCTGTATGCCATATGATTTCCCTGGGTATCAAAAAGTTGCAAATCCACAAGTCATGGAGAAATTTGAGAATGCTTGGGGCGTCACGTTAAATAAAAATGTTGGGTTGACCTCTACCCAAGTTTTACCCGCTGCAACAGAAGGCAAGATCAAAGGGTTGTATATTTTTGGAGAAGATCCGATCGTAACCGATCCAGACACCAACCATGTGCGCAAAGCATTGGAGAATTTAGAATTTTTTGTGGTTCAAGAATTATTTATGACAGAAACAGCAGCATATGCAGATGTAGTACTGCCAGGAATCAGTTATGCTGAAAAAGATGGAACGTTCACGAATACTGAAAGAAGGGTGCAACGAGTACGTAAAGCAGTGGAGCCAAAAGGAACGGCAAGGGAAGACTTTGATATTTTCTGTGAGGTCATGACTCGTCTTGGCTATCCAAGTCATTATAATTCAGCTAAAGAAATTATGGACGAGATTGCAAGTGTGACTCCAACCTTTGCAGGGATTAATTATGAACGCTTAGAAGAAACAGGCGGTCTACAGTGGCCATGTCGAACAGTAGAAGATCCAGGTACACCAATCATGCATGTTGGAGAATTTACTCGTGGCAAAGGCTTATTCATGGCAATCCCATATAAAAAATCGAGAGAACTACCAGATGAAAGTTATCCGTATTTAATGTCTACAGGTAGAATGTTGTATCATTACAATACTAGAGCAATGACTGGTCGAACAGAAGGAATCAATCAAATTGCGAACCGTTCCTATATTGAGATCAATACAGTAGATGCGGATCGTTTAGGGATTGAAGAAGGTGACAAAGTCAAAGTTAAATCTAGAAGAGGAACGATCGAAACCTATGCAGCGGTTGGCAATCGAGTCTTTCCGCAAGAAGTATTTATGACGTTTCATTTTCCAGACGGAAACGTTAATGAATTGACCAATGCAGAATTTGACGATATCGCTATTATCCCTGAATACAAAGTGTGCGCGGTTGATATCACACCCATCAAGTAAAAAGGAGTTGAGCCAATGATCGAAGTCGAAGCAGCTAGAATGAAAATCCAACACGTTTTGGCTCAGCAGAAAAAAGTAGAGATTGTTTCCATTTCAGAAGCTGCTGGACGAGTGTGTGCTGAGAATATCTATGCTAAAGTAGCAGTCCCCCATTTCCCAAGAGCTGGCATGGATGGCTATGCAGTCGTCGCAAATGAAATAAAAGGAGCTTGTTTGGAGCAGCCAGTTTGTTTAAAGGTAATCGATGCGATCTTTGCGGGAGATTCAGAATGTAATCCCATAAAAATTCCTAATACAGCCGTTAGAATTATGACTGGTGCGCCGATCCCAGAACCCTATGATGCAGTGATCAAGCAAGAATGGACAGATTATGGTGAAACACAAGTCAAAATTTATCGAGAAATAAAAGCAGGCCGCAACTATGGTGAAATCGGTGAAGATGTTTATTTTGATCAGAAAATCATTCAAAAACATCAATTGATCAATAGTCGTGCGGTCGGTATCTTAGCTGCACAAGGAATCAAAGAGATCAAAGTTTTAGAACCGATGAGAATAGGTATTTTAGCAACAGGCAGTGAATTGATTTCCTTAGACGAGCCACTATCATCAGGTAAAATCTATGACAGTAATCTCTATACATTAGCTTCGTTTATTCAGTCAAGCGGTAGCAAAATCATATTCCAAGAGCATTGTTCAGATGATATTGAGGCGATTTCTAAGTTTATATGTGAAAAAGCAAATGATGTGGATCTATTGATCACAACGGGCGGTGTTTCTGTTGGTGAAAAAGACTACGTTCCTCAAGTGATCCAACAAATTAAAGGAAAGTCACTGTTTCACTTTGTGAATATGAAGCCAGGAACGCCAATGATGGCTAGTTTATACCAAAATGTGGTTCTCTTAAATCTATCAGGAAATCCTTTTGCAGCGGTGGTTAATCTGCATTTGTTTTATTGGTCGGCGTTAGCACACTTTATGCAGTGTCCTGAATTGAACTTAGAAAAACGAGAGGTTCAATTAACTGAAGATTTAAAGCTATCCAATATTCGCCGTTTTATTCGGGCTTATGAAGAAAATGGATTCGTTTCTTTGAACTCAAAATTACATTATTCTTCTGTTTTTCATAACACCCTTGAAACCAATTGTCTGATCGATCAGCCTGCCAAAGCAGAGTTAAAAAAAGGTGATCATGTGACCGTTTATTATTGGAAATTTTAGAGAAATAAAGAAATCAAAAAATTGGGTCAAAAGCGTAGCTCCGAGAAATAAGGGAGAGGTGCTTTTGATCTTAGTTTTTATCGTGATTTCTTTGATTTGCTAAAAAAAATTATTTATATCAGATTGTTTTTTTTTAGCCGGAGTGATAAACTTGAGTCAAAGATAATCAATTATTTTGCTAATTAATAATGAAAGCGTTTTAAGAGGTGCTTAAATGGACAAATTTTTGACGTTTACACATATCAATGAACAAGGACAAGCTCAGATGGTCGATGTTTCTGAGAAGAAATCAACGGAAAGAACAGCTATTGCTTATGGTGAAATCCACATGAACAAAGCTGTCGCAAGTGGCATTAAAAATCAAACAATAAAAAAAGGTGAAGTACTGCAAGTAGCAAGAATTGCTGGAATCATGGCAGCAAAAAAGACGTTTGAACTAATTCCATTATGCCATGTATTGACATTGACGAAATGCACGATTGATTTTAACTGGAAAACCGATCAGATCTTGATTGTGCAGTGTTTAACAAAGGCTGTCGGACCGACTGGGGTAGAAATGGAAGCTTTAACTGGAGCAAATATTGCACTTCTTACGATTTATGATATGTGCAAGGCGATGGATCGTGAGATGAAGATTACAAATGTTGGCTTGTTAGAAAAATCTGGAGGCAAAAGCGGACATTTTATTTCAGCAAGTCAAGAGGTCGACGAATGATAAGGCAGGAAGGACGCGACTTAAAATGAAAGATTCTTTTAACCGAGAAATTGATTACGTTCGACTATCTGTGACGGATCGTTGTGACCTTAGGTGTACTTACTGCATGCCAGCCACAGGTATGTGTTTTCTAAAAAAAGATGAGGTCTTGAGTTTTGATGAGATTCTATTTTTGATCAAGAGTTTGGCTACACAAGGAATCAAAAAAGTGAAGATCACAGGCGGTGAGCCTTTAACAAGAACAGATACCATCGCTTTGATCAAGGCGATAAAAGAAATCAAAGGAATTGAAAAAGTCACATTAACAACTAATGGAATTCAATTAGCGAAATACGCTAGTGCTTTAAAATTGGCGAAATTAGATGGTATCAATGTTAGTATCGATACGCTTGATCCAGATGAATTTCATAAAATCACTAGAGTGGGTGATTTAAACAGAGTATTAGCTGGTTTGGAAAAAGCAATTGAGGTTGGATTACCTAATATTAAAGTCAACACAGTGGCTAGAGGAGAACTAACAGATGAAGAAATCTGTGAAATCGCGGCTCTTGCTAAAACTAATCCGATCCATGTTCGTTTTATCGAATTGATGCCGATTGGATTAGGCAAAGGGTGTCCTGGAAAGACGCAAGAAGAACTTTTTTCTGTACTTGAATCAAGATATGGCAGCCTGATTTCTTATGACCAACGTTTAGGCAATGGACCAGCGAGTTATTTTTCATTACCAGAGTTTAAAGGGAAAATCGGATTTATTAGTGCGTTAGGCCATTGTTTTTGCGCTGAATGCGACCGAATCAGAATCACTGCTGAGGGGTGTTTGAAAACGTGTCTACATATGGATGATGGATGCGATTTAAAAAAAGCTTTACAGACACAAGACGAAGAATTGTTATTAAAGAAAATTTCTTTAGCGGTTTTAAGGAAACCAGAGAAACATCATTTTTTAGAAAACCAAGGCGACACTCGGTTAATGTCACAAATAGGAGGATAGATGGATATGGCAGTTGGAGAAATTATTGGAATCAATATTAGTGAACGGCGTGGAACACAGAAAAAGGAAATTTCAGAAGTTGATTTAGTGAAAGGATTTGGGTTGGAAAATGATGCTCATGGAGGAAATTGGCATCGCCAAGTAAGTTTGCTATCATTTGAGAAAATCACTGAGTTTAATGAACGTGGCGCTCGTGTCGGTAATGGTGCTTTCGGTGAAAATATTATTGTATCAGGAATCGACTTACGAAGATTACCAGTAGGTAGTCAAATTCGGATTGGTCAAGCAGAATTGGTCGTTACACAAATTGGGAAGGAATGCCACAAACATTGCCAGATTTATGCTCGTGTTGGCGATTGTATCATGCCTAGAGAAGGGATTTTCGCAGTTGTTGTAGAAGAAGGTCACATCAAAAAAGGAGACAAACTTGAAGTTGTATAAAGCAGGTATCATCACATTGAGTGATTCAGGATATCAAGGACTTCGTGAGGATGAATCTGGTCGAATCATAAAGCATCTGATTCAAGATCAATTCGAGATAGTCGGGCAAAAGATATTACCAGACGAGGCAGTTAAATTAAAAGCGTTGCTAATTGAGTGGTGTTTGACTTGCGATTTGATTCTAACAACGGGAGGAACTGGATTAGGCGTTCGAGATATTACACCAGAAGCAACACTGAGCGTGGCGGAAAAAGAGATTCCGGGTATTAGTGAAGGAATGCGCATGTTAAGCATTCAAAAAACACCCTTTGCGATGTTAAGTCGAGGAGTTGCAGTGCAACGCGAGCGAACATTGATCATCAATTTACCGGGAAGTCCTAAAGGTGTAACAGAAAACTTAACCTATTTACTTCCTATTTTGCCACATGCCCTAGATATTTTAACTGACCGAAAAACGGAGCATTAAGCGGAGGAAATAAGCATGAAAGTTGTTAAAACAATTGATGCAGAAGGGGTAGTTCTGTGTCAAGATATCACTAAAATCGTTAAAGGAAAATTTAAAGGAGCCGCCTTTTCAAAGGGATATCAGGTTAAAGCTGAAGATATTCCTGTGTTACTTTCATTAGGAAAAGAGCACTTATTTTTAAGATCAGAATCGTCAGAGCTGATCCATGAAAATGAGGCGGCTGAGATTTTATATCATTTAATTGCAAGCGATTCGATGCAGCCGACATCTGTTTCTGAGGGGAAAATCGAAGTAGTTGCGAAAGTAGACGGGCTATTGAAGGTAGACAAAGAGTTGCTATTTAAGTTAAATTCAATTGAAAAAATTGCTGTTGCTACACTAAAAAATAATCAAAAAGTAAGTGCAGGGCAAAAACTAGCAGGAACTCGAATCATTCCTTTGGAAATTGAACCAGAGAAATTACTTGAGGCAGAAAATGTAATTGGCTGTGAATCAGTATTAACATTGATTCCTTTTAAACCTGTAACGATTGGTATAGTCACCACAGGAAGCGAAGTTTTCAATGGATTGATCAAAGATACTTTTACCTCGGTAGTTGAAGAAAAGCTGTCTCATTATTCAACAGTGACTATTAAATTTCATAAAATCGTCAATGATGATCCCAACCTGATTACTGCCGCAATCAACCAGATGTTGATAGATGGGGCAGATATTGTTTTATGTACAGGCGGCATGAGCGTTGATCCAGATGATCGAACGCCTTTAGCAATTAAACAAACAGGGGCTGAAATCATTTCACATGGTACACCAGTTTTACCAGGGTCGATGCTGTTATTAGCTTATTTAGATGGAAAAACAATTATGGGATTACCAGGTGGCGTCATGTTTTCTGAACGAACCGTTTTTGATTTACTATTGCCAAGAATTATCGCTCAAGACAAAATAACAAAAGAAGAAATTGCGCATTTAGGCTACGGTGGCTACTTATAAACTATTTTTCAGGAGGATAACAATGAAGTCAAATCAGAAAGTTACGTTTATTCCATTACTCTTACTAGTATTCTTGGTTCTAACTGCTTGTACGACTAATAATACAAAAACAACTGATTCATCTAGTGATAACAGTCAAACAGAAGAACATCACTTATTGATCGCAGCTGCGGCAAGTCTGGAAACCGTTATGGAAAACCAAATTATTCCAGCGTTTGTCAAAAACAATCCTGGAACTACGATCGAAGGAAACTATGATAGCTCTGGAAAATTGCAGTCGCAAATCGAAAAAGGCTTAGAAGCAGATATTTTCTTTTCAGCAGCAACAAAACAGATGGATGCATTAGTTTCACAAAATGTAGTAGATAAAAAAAATGTTGTCCCCATATTACAAAACCAATTAGTAATGATCGTCCCGCGTTCTTCTGACCTTGATTGGAAAGACTTTAGTGATTTGAAAAAAGCAGACATGATCGCAATTGGTGATCCTGCCAGTGTACCAGCAGGTCAATATGCTGAAAAAGGGCTGAAAGCCTTGGGCTATTGGGATTATGTCAATGATCATGCAAGTTTTGGAACGAATGTAACGGAAGTGCTGAATTGGGTAGCTGAAGGCAGTGCTCAAGCAGGTTTGGTGTATGCGACAGATGCGGCATCTAATGACAAAGTAAAAGTTGTAGCTGTTTTACCAGAAGATGCCTTGAATGAACCGATTATCTATCCAGTTGCGCTAGTTGAAAAGTCAAAAGAAAAAGCAACAGCAGAAAAATTTCTCGCATTTTTAGAAAGTAAAGAAGTTGCAAAATACTTTGAAGATTCAGGATTTATCATGAATAAGTAGGTGAATGTAATGGATTTGAGTCCGATCTTAATTTCGTTTAAAACAGCAACTATTGCTATAATTGTTACTTTCTTTAGTGGGACATTAGCGGCCTATCTTGTTTTTCGTTTGAAAAATCGAGGACTTAGAATTCTGTTGAATAGTTTATTTACCTTGCCGCTGGTGTTGCCGCCAACGGTTTTTGGTTTCTTTTTGCTGGATATTTTTGGTGTTCAACAACCAGTGGGGAAATTTTTACTGGATTTTTTTGCTGTTAAAGT
Source organism: Candidatus Enterococcus ikei (assembly GCF_017316105.1). NCBI lineage: Bacteria > Bacillati > Bacillota > Bacilli > Lactobacillales > Enterococcaceae > Enterococcus > Candidatus Enterococcus ikei. The sequence goes on along the minus strand of NZ_JAFLWD010000046.1, from coordinate 2,745 downwards.
GGTTTTTTCATGGACTGCAACAGTGATTGCGGCAGTTGCTGTGTCCTTTCCTTTGATGTATCGTTCCGCAATTTCCGCATTTGAGCAAATCGATCCTGATTTGTTAGCAGCGGCTCAGACATTAGGCTTTTCTGAAATTAAAGTCTTTTTTAAAATTGCCTTTCCACTTGCTATCAATGGGCTTTTAGCGGGTGGTGTATTGGCGTTTGCTCGAGGATTAGGAGAATTTGGTGCAACGACAATGCTAGCTGGAAATATTGCAGGAAAAACGCGAACCTTACCACTAGCTATTTATTCAGCTGTTGCTGCAGGCGATTGGGAATTGGCACAAAAATACGTAACGATCATTGTATTTATTTGCCTGCTAATTCTATTGTTAACTGAGATTTTCAGCAGTAACTCACGGAGGTCGCACACATGAAACTCACAGTCGATATTCAAAAAAAACTAAAAAATCATGAATTAAAAGTCAAATTTGACATAGACACAACCACTTTAGGAATATTAGGAGCATCAGGCTGCGGAAAAAGTATGCTGCTTAAATGCATTGCTGGCATTGAAACCCCAGATTTTGGGCGAATTCAATTAGGTGATCGAGTATTATTTGATAAAGAACAAGGTATCGATTTATCACCGCAAAAACGTAAAGTAGGTTTACTATTTCAACAATATGCATTGTTTCCACATTTAAGTGTGTCTAAAAATCTAAGCTGTGTCACTAAAAAGCAACAGCTGATAACAGAATTATTAAAGATGTTTCATTTAGAAAATGTCAAAAATAGGTATCCAAGACAGCTTTCAGGTGGTCAGAAACAAAGAGTAGCATTAGCACGAATGCTTGCCTCAGAACCAGATCTATTATTGTTGGATGAACCTTTTTCAGCGTTAGATACATCATTAAAAGAAGAACTTCAAGTAGAATTGCAGAAACATTTGGCAAAAATTGAAGGGAATGTTTTGATTGTGAGTCATAGCTTAGATGAACTCTATCGGCTGTGTCCTGAATTAGTGATTATGACAGAATCGACAGTTTTACAGGGGAAAACGAATGAGTTGTTCAAACAACCTAAGACGGTAGCTGCTGCGCGTTTAACTGGGTGTAAAAATATTTTTCCTATTAAATGGATCGATTCTCATACAGTTCAAGTTAATGGTTGGGATATTTTTTTAACAGTTTCTACGGACGTCACTTCGGATTGTCGTTATATTGGTATTCGAGCGCACGATTTTTCGATTGAAGACAGTAAAGTAAATCAATTGCCTGTGAAATATATGGGCAATCAACAAACACCATTTGAGCAAAATGCTTGGTATGACTATAATGGGACCAGAATTTGGTGGAAAGGCAGCAAGCAGATTGATGCGGAAAAAATTAGCAAATTTACCATTCGACCAGAGGTTATTATGGGATTAAAATAGCTTTATATGAAGTAATTAAAAACGGAAGTAGGTTTGATTAGCGATTTTATTCAGCGAAAGTTCCTCTTCTTATTTTGTTCACATATTGTTCACCAAAATAGCAAGTAACTATCAGGTGCTTAATGATAAAATAAAGCAAGACAAGTTGGTTTGGTTGAAACGTATGTAGAAGAATAAGGAGTAAGTACAAAATATGGGTGGAATTTTAGAAATCAAAGGTGTTACGAAGTATTCAGGCAAGCAGCGTATGTTTGAAAAGCTTGATTTTTCATTAGATGAGCCAAAAATTATAGCTTTAGTAGCGCCAAATGGAACTGGAAAAACAACATTGCTAAATATTATTGCTAATATCGATTCGGTTGATGAAGGATCGATCGCTGTATTTGGAAAAACACATACGGATTCTCAGATGTTTCACAACGTATCTTATTTGCAAGATTCATCTATTTTATATGATTATTTAACTGGTTGGGAGCATTTAGAATTTGTACGCAACGTGTATGGCAAAACCAAAGAAGAAATACAAGCGATTATTGAAGAATTGGACATTGCAGTTTATTTGAATAAGAAGGTCAAAACCTACTCTTTAGAAATGAAACAATATCTACTTTTAGCTATTTCCTTGATAAATGAACCTAAATTACTTTTAATGGATGAGCCGTTGAATGGATTAGATCCAATCAGCAGTATTAAAGTTAAAAATTGTATCCGTTCATTAGCGAAGCAAGGTGTTTCGGTTATACTTACTTCCTGCAATTTATATGACCTAGCCACGATAACTGAAGATATCTTTTTTTTATACGAAGGCAAACTAGTTGAGAAAGAAGAAGCAATAATCGATGTTGTTGAGTATATGGTTGTTTTAGAAGAAGTTGACAAAGCACTTTCATTTTTATCGAGGATTGATGTATCTTGTACTCAGATTTCTAAATATAAATTACGAGGAAATTTCACCAAACACCAATTAACAGTCTTTCGTTCGTTTTGTAAAGAACAAGAAATAACATTATTTGATTTTCAAGTTACTAATGGTCATTTAGAAAGAGTCTATTTCAATTTATATGGGAAAATGAACGAGCCTTGACATGATAGTCGACTGGCCAAAGGAGATTAAGGGGCTTAACAAAAACTATAGGAAAAACAAGGAGATGAATGAAATGAAGGAAGAAACGTTTATCGAATATTTGACTATAGCTCTTAAAAATTTAGGCTATACAAAAGCAGGTATTTTTAATGTTCAAGGAGAAGTCAAACGCTTGCTCAAAACGAATTCCCCTGAAGAGATAAAAGTGAAACTAACACAAATAAAATAAACGACGTATACTC